>JBEKVA010000321.1:0-5069 GCA_049514475.1 Spirochaetia bacterium | reverse complement strand
ATTTCCAGCGTGAAGGTGCTGCCGGCACCTGGGGTGCTCTGCACAGAGACGGTGCCCCCGTGCGCCCGGGCAACGCTCTGCACGATGGCCAGCCCGAGGCCCGCGCCGTCGCTGCCGGCACCGCGTCCGCGGTAGAACCGCTCGAAGATCATCGGCAGGTCTTCCGTGGCGATCCCTGGGCCGCTGTCCTTGACGCTGAAAATGGCCCGGCCGTCCCGCGCCTTCGCGTGCACGCTCACCGACCCTCCCGCGGGTGTGAACTTCACCGCATTGGCCACGAGATTGGAAAGTGCCATTTCCACGCGGTTTCGGTCGCAGGAGACCGCCAGGCCGGGATCCACCGGCGCAACGCTGAGGGTGATGTCCTTCTCCCGCGCCGGGGCGCGATGACCGGCAAGGGCAGCCTCCAGGATGTCCGCCGCCGCGTGCCTGCCCAGGGAAAGCCCGGCGATGCCGGCATCCAGCCGCGAGAGGTCGAGCAGGTTCGCGGTGATCCACTGCAGGCGCGCGAGCTGGACCTGGCTTTCCCTGAGAAACTCGTTGCGCGCGGCGGGGTCCTCCGCCGCGCTGCCCTGCAGGAGCTCGTTGAAGGTGGCCAGCGCCGTGATGGGTGTCCGCAGCTCGTGGGACGCATCGGCCACGAAACGCTTCAGGGAGTCCCGCTCGGAGCGCAGATCGCGGAAGCTCCCTTCCAGGCTTTCGGCCATGCCGTTGAACTGCCGGGCAAGCTGGCCGATCTCATCACGGCGCCCGCCGGCGGCGCGGGCCGTGAGATCCCCCTGCGCCATCCGCCGCGCCGTGCCCGCGAGGCTGCGCAGCGGATCGGAGATTGTTCTTCCGATGAGCAGCCCTACGGCTATCGCTATGGCAAGTGACCCGAGGCCGGAAAGCGCCACGGCGCTGCGCACGGGGCGCAGCGCTTCCCCGCCAAGGCTGAGGGGGCTGGACACCTCGACAAAAGCAAAGGGATTCCCCGGGGGTCCGACGGGCACCGTGGTGGAGACGAAGTGCCGCGGCGGGGCCGCGCGGCTTCCCGGCGGCTGGGACAGAAGGTCGTTGTCTTCGAACACGAACCGCCGCCCCCAGGGGGTCAGCATGCGGTGCGCGTACAGGTGCGAGGTGCCCAGCGGGAGATCGCGAAGCAGGGGCATGAGCTCGCGGGGGCCCAGGGGCTGCTGCTCCCCCGCTGCTCCGGGAGGCCGCCCCCGCGGCGGCAGGGGAAGGATGAAGGGGAAGGAGCCGCTCCGCTCGGAGTCGATCTCGGCAAGACCGGAGGGGATGAGCCAGAGAAACTCATCGGAGCGCGCCGGTGCCCCCGAGTCCGCTATCACCCCGCGGTCGGCCCCGAGGATCCGCACGCGCGCGTCCCCGAGGAACGCGGCGGTGGAGGCAAGCTCCTGCAGCGCGATCCGGCGCACCGTCGGCTCGAGGAACCGCTGCGCCTGCGCCGCCACCGCCATTGCGTTGCCCTTCAGGGCGTCCCCCTCCTGGCGCTCCACGTAGCGCTGCACGATGTACAGCGCCAGCGCGGCCATCAGCGTCACGGAGAGCAGGATCAGAAGCGCGTAGCTGGCGGCAAGCCTCCACCGGATCGATGAAAACAATCCTTCCCCTCCTGGTCTCAGAGCGTCGGCGGGTTCTGGCCCGGCAGCGCCGGCCGCATGCGCGGGCCCTCCCGGTCGCGATCCTCGGGACTGCCGGGCAGCCTGCGCATCGACACCCCGATGTATGCCTTGCCGGCGTCCTTGGGGCTGGCCCCGAGTGTCACCGTGACGGCCGTTTCCTTCGTCTCTCCCCAGTGCTGGACGCTGAGGGCGAGGCTCTCGCCGGGCTTGTGCTTTGCCACCGCGTCGATGACCTGCTGCGGGTCCTGCACGCCGGCTCCCTCGACCCTGGTGATCAGGTCACGGGCCGCGATGCCTGCCTTGGCGGCGGGGCTGTCGCTGGCAACATCGGCAACGAAGACTCCCGCCGTCACCCCGGGACCCGGCATCATGCGGTCCCCCATGAGGGGCGCCATCGAATACTGGATGCCCAGGTATGGGCCGTCCCCGGAGGGGTTCTTTCCGAGCTGGACCTTCACATCGCGCGGTCCCTTTTCCCCGGAGCGCGGGGGAGACTGCACCGAGAGAGTGACGGTGTCCCCGACCTTCATCGCCGCGATCTTCTCACTCAGCCCCTGCTGTGGCTCGAAGGCGGTCCCGTCCACGGAGAGGATCACGTCCCCCTTCTTCAAGCCCGCCTTCTCCGCGGGGCTGCCGGCCACGACACTTTCAACGAACGCGCCGCCGGGCGGGAAAGGCAGCGCGCCGCTCCTGAGCTCTCCGAAGGGCCGTCCCTCCCGTTCCTCGCCGGGGTACAGCAGCACACCCATCCAGGTGCGGCCTGCCTGGCTGCCCAGCACGAGGCTCATGCTCTTCTGCGCGTCCCCATGGCGCACCTTCAGCTCAAGCGAATCGCCTGACTTCATCGATTGAACGGCGCGGGCCAGGTCTCCGAGAGAGCTTACGGCTGAGCCCTTCGCCTCCAGAATGACATCACCGCGGACAATACCGGCCTTCTCCGCGGGGCTGCCGGCCTGGACGCCGAGCACCAGCACGCCGGGATCTGCCACCAGCGCGGGCCGCTGCGTCGGGCCCGGTTGACTCGGCGTGTCCGTCTTCGTCTGCGCGAAGCCCGCGGCCGTCCCGATGGCCAGCGCAAGCGCGCCGATCAGCGCGATGCGGGCCGCTGTTGAAAAATGTCGTCTCATGGCTGTGTACCTCCGGCTATAATGCTACTGCCGCTTCGTTACCACAGCTTTACGCGCCGATTAATGTTCATTAACACGCCGGGGGCCTTCCGGGGGCTTCATGGTGAACACGTAGCCGGTTCCCCGCACCGTAAGCAGCCACCGGGGGGCGGCGGGGTCGGGTTCCAGTTTCTCGCGCAGGTGGCGGATGTGCACGTCAACGGTGCGCTGCGAGTCCACGCCGCTGTCATAGCCCCACACGATCTCCAGGAGTGAGTCGCGGCTGAAAACCTGCTCGGGGTGCGTCACCAGGTGGCGCAGGAGCCGGTACTCGGTGGGCGTGAGGAGCACGTTGCGTCCCCCGCGATCCACCCGCATGCGCTGCAGGTCGACGGCCACATCGCCAAAAGCGAATCTCTCGCCGGCCCCTGCCCCGGCAAGCTCCCCGTATGCCCGGCGGAGCGCAGCACGCACGCGGGAGAGCAGCTCCCTGAAGGAAAACGGCTTCACGATATAATCATCAGCGCCCAGCTCGAGGCCGAGGACCTTGTCCACCTCCTCGTCGCGCGCGGTGAGCATGAGGATGGGCAGGGCGCGGCCTTCTTCGCGCAGCGCCCTGCAGACGTCGAAACCGCTCATGTCGGGAAGGCGGATGTCCAGCAGCATCAGGTGCGGGGCGGCCTGCTCCTTGCCGCCGCGGGCGATCTCCAGCGCCCTCACCCCCGTGGAGGCAACGAGCACCGCGTATCCCTCGGCCTTCAGCCCGTACTCGAGGCCGCGCGCCACCGAGGGCTCATCTTCGACGACGAGAATCGTTTCACCCGACATCGGGGCGAGTGTACCACGCGACGGCTGTGTGGTGAAGCGGCGCAGGGCAGCGCGACCCGTTCACGGGGCCGCGCGCAGGCGCGGGTCTTGTCCCTTCTTCTCCGCGTAGCCGAAGCTGTCGAAGCCGAGGAACACGTAGACGCGCAGGTCAGTGCCGGCATCGAAGGAGGCGGGGGCGTGAGTGTCGATGCGCGCGGCAAGCCCTACCCCCAGCGGGATGCTGTAGATCCCGTAGACAAGACGCAGTGTCATGTCCCCGCCCACGTACAGAACCGATGAGAGGCTGGACTGGCCCGGCGCCGGCCCCCACTGCCCCAGGGCCTCGCCGTGCACCGCGAGACCCGCGCCGGTGAGGGCAAAGCCGAAGGGCAGCGGCTGATCGAGGAGCGCAATGGGAATGAGGTAGTCCAGCGCGAGCAGCGCCCCGCCCGGCGAGGTGCGCGTATACGCGCCGGGAAACCCGCGGGGCACGGCGTACTGGTCGGAGTATGACGCGAAGGGCCCGCCCAGGACGTCGGTGGCTTTCACGCCGAGCTTCAGCGCCTGGTGCGGTATTATCGAGGGCACGGTGACGGCGAAAAACAGCGCGAGGTCGCTCTCCGGCGTCCTCACATCGAGCATCTGCAGGGGCGTCGCATCCTGCAGGGATGCCTCCAGCGCAAGGGGCGGATTGAAGTCTATCTGGCCGCCCTGCCGCGTCCATGCCGCCGAGATGCCGGCGCGTACCGAGAGCCTCTTCTGCCAGGCCGAGCTCGGGGCGTTGATGGCATCGGCGGCGCTGAAGGGGGAAAGTGAATCGAGCTCTGACAGATAGCCCATGCCGGCGTTTAGCGAAAGGGAGCGCGTGACACCGAGCATGCTCTCTGACACCAGGGGGAACGTGACGTCGAGATCGCTTTCAAGGGTCTGCGCGTAATACCCGACATAGCTGTAGTTGAGCCTGCCGGATGCGCTGAGCACGGCGTTTCCCGCCATCGTGGAAGCAGAGAAGCCTGCCAAGGGCTGGGAGGCGGCGGTGGACCATGCGGCATCCACGGAAGCCGATGAGCGGCCAAGGAGAGACCCCGCGATGGCGAGGGCTCCCACGCCCACCGACAGGTCGAGGGTGCCCGGGCCGTTCTGGCTCACGGTGACATTCGGCACCCACGCAAGCGGCAGCGGCCAGTCGATGTACGCCTGCGCGGGGACCCCCGCGCCCGTCCAGGGGAACGGCAGTGGATACGGGGAGGGGGCGCCGGGCGCCTCCTCGAGGGTGACCGCGGTGAGTGCGGCGAGCGGCGTCCTTTTCACGCACCACCCGTTCGCGCTGTAGCTGCTGTACAAAAGTGAGTCGCCGTCGAGGGCGCCTGAGATCGCGGCAACGGGATCAGACTGCACGAGCGCGTACGTGCCTGCCTGCAGATCGGCGCGGTACAATGCGAGACTTCCGCTGCGGTCGGAAGAGAAAACGATCGTGCGATCGTCGAGAAAGGAAGGAAAATACTCGCCGAATGCATCGGGTCCCAGCACC
>JBEKVA010000320.1:0-5080 GCA_049514475.1 Spirochaetia bacterium | reverse complement strand
GGACAGCGGCAACGGCGCAGTCCGAGGGGGTACCCTCGAGCATCACCGCCGGTATTCCGTCCAGCTTGACGCGCTCGAAGCGCAGGGAACGATGGTAGGAGGATGCCTTGCCGATCCAGGACTTCTGTGAGGAGGGGGCCACGATCGTCAAGGCATACCGGCGGGCCAGCGACACAGCAAGCGCCCTCAATCCGGGCGAGCGCAGTCCGTCGTCGTTCACCAGAACGATATTTTTCCTGGCCACTTCTCTCGGCATCATGGGAACCGGACCCGCATACTATGCGGCGTCACATTCCCTGTCAAGGAACGGCAGCAGTGGGCGGCGGCGACGTGCGCGCAATTACCAGGTAGCGGAATGGCCATTTCCATCTGATCGTATAGCGTGTGATATGCGCGTTGCGAAGCAGTGACCGCAATTCTTTCGATTTGAAAGCACGCAGCACTGAAACGGGACCGTCGACTCTCGACAGCAGGGAACCATTCATCATGCGCGTCAGATATTTGACCCCGTAGTATGCAATCCAGCTTCGATGCAAATCGCTGATGATGAAGCCTTCCCTGACGCTCCTTTTCATGTCGCCGAACAGCTCCATGAGCTCCGTGTCGCTCAAATGGTGGCAGAAGAGAGAGCAGACAACGACATCTATCTTCGAGCTGTTGCTGATAAAATCATGATAATCATTCACGGTCCCGGTTATTTCCGGGTAGTCCCTGCATTTTTCATTCACGTAGTCAATCGCGTCTCTGTTTTTGTCGACACCAGTCAATTGTACTTTATAATCGAAAGCCCTTGCCCAGTCGGCAATATGCTTCAAAGTGTCCCCGCTCCCGCAGCCGAGGTCAACAATATGATAGGTCCTGTTCTTTTCAGTTACCAGTCTCCTTATTCCTCCCACCGTGCCGGCGTGCCCGCCGAAGAAGCGGTTGAGGATATCCAGCTCGTGCAGGTTTCTTTTGAGTATTTCTCTTTGAACGGAAGGCCCGTCAATCAGCTCGGTCTTGTCGGATCGACGCTCAAGGCTGTGCGGCATGCGCAAACAAGGCCGTTTCAACGCTGAGTCCCGGCCCGAAACCGAGGGCGAATACCTTTTCGTCCTGGCGAAGGCCTCCTTTCATGACCTCGTTCAGGACAAAAAGGATGGTCGGTGACGACATGTTCCCATAGCGCCCAAGTATTTCATACGAGCAGCGCAATTCGCCGTCATCCAGCCCCAGGCGCCTCTCTATACGCTCAAGGATCTTCTTTCCTCCCGGATGAACGGCCCATCTATCGATATTTTCAGCTCTGAAACCCAGCTTGTTTCCTGCTTTCACAAGGATGTCTTCTATTTCCTCACCGATAAAATCAGAAACACCCGCATCGAGAGTCATTTCGAAGGCAAGAGGCGTGACATTCCACCCCATGAGGTATTTCCCCTTGCCGAGAAGGAGAGAATAGAATCCCATCATGGTCAAACCGTCATGACGAGACTGGGCGGCATAGGATTCAGAGGTTACGACAGCGGCAGCGGCTCCGTCGCCGAACAGGGTATTGGACAGCAGGTTGTCACTGCTCTCTTTCGGCTGAAAATGCAGCGTGCACAGCTCGACGCAGACAACAAGAACCTTTGCGTCTTTCTCAGAGTGGATGATCATATCGGCAATTTTCAAAGCCTGGAAAGCAGCGTTGCACCCGACAAAGTTCACGGGGATGCGTGAGACATCGCTGGGCAGGTTCAGTAGTGCCGCCAATTCAGCATCGATGCCTGGTGAGCAGACTCCCGTGCAGCTGACCGTAATCAAATGGGTTATGCCGAAATTTCCAGCGGAGATTTTCAACCCCGCAAACGCATCGTTGACAGCCGCAAGGCAGAGCAGAGGCGCATATGCCTTGAATAGCTCCATTCGTCGTTCGACATTCGGAGGTGTCCGATCATCCTTGAAGAGAATTCGTTCCTGCCGGGCTTTGCAGAAGTCCGGAACCACTGAATGCCTCTTGCTTATGCCGCTGTGACGGAAGAGAAAGCCGAGCTTCCGCGCCGCCTGATCGTTCCCGTAGGCAGCTTTCATGAAATCCAGGATCGACAATTGATCTATGCCATGGGGTGGTACGGCTGTCCCGATGGCGATAATTCTGCTCATTGGTCTAGAACCAGCGCCAACGATTGTCCAGGATCATGACACCAAAGTAGGCGTTCAAGCAGAGGGAGGCAAGCACGATCATGGTCATCGTGTTTTCAAAGCTTGCATGGATGGCATCTTTGCGGACTTTGGCTGTCCAGCGAACAAGATAGATGATAACGGGCAGCATTGCCGCCAGGAAAACGACGAATGCAAAAGGTTGACGCCGCAAGGTGAAGACCAGGAACAGCAGCAATGCGCCTGCCGCAAACAGTATGGATGAAAATACAAATGTTCCCAGATAACCGAGCTTGTAGCTGAGGGTGATGACGCCGTCCTTCTTGTCCGATTGATGCTGATAAATCTGGGTCAGGGGGTACATGCTCCCGATGAACATGCTGGCAACGGCCATGCAGAGAACGGCGCGGCCAGTAAAAAATGTCCCCAGGGAGAAGGACGTGATCGCCGAAGAAGCAGCCAGATAGATGAATGCCCCCTGAAAAATGAACACGGTGAGAAACCCGATAACGGGATATTTCTTCAGTCGCACATTCCGATAGCTGTAGGCGCGCGACATGAGCACGAATACCAGGACGAAAAGAGAGAACAACGGAGAAATGAGAAGCCCAAGCAATACGCCGGTGCTATCGAAGAGCAGGCTTACGTAGTAGAGACTCCGTGACACCTTCGGGGGATGTTTCAGCCCGCCGATGCTTGATTCGTCACGGTCCTGGTAGCTGTTGTACCCGTTGCTGGACGGGAAGATCAGCACGTGCAGGATAACAAATGCTATCACCGTGTGCCGCCAGTCGATGGAAACCGCCTGGCTCACGGCGAAGACGAAGACGGGCATGAGAAAAAAGGAAAAGGGAAAGCGCAGATGTTTCAGCGTGCTTCCCCACGAGGCCTTCCAGGGGATTGCGTCAGCTGATGTACCTGGACCCGGCGTTCTCACTTCATCGTACTATACGCCTCTTTCGGGGGCGCGGATGCCCCGCGGCTATTTACGATCGAAGAAGGGACTCTTGCCGCTCGCGCTCAAGGGGATGCCCAGGGCGACCCGCACCTCGACGCCGAGCGAATGCAGGTTCACCGCGGCGCGGCCCGCGCTGAACATCACCCTGCTGTCGACCCTGCGGTCCGCGGCAACGCTGACCGCAGACCCCACGGCTATACCGAGATCGTTCGTGTTGAAGGCGCAGACGGCGCCATGCTTCTCGTTGTCCTTGCAGTCCTTGAAGCCGCAGAAACCGCAGGCCGGAATCCCGAGCGTCTTGATCCGCGTACCGATCAGAACAAGGGCCTCTGCGTTGTGAACGTTGTTTGCGTCACGGACGAAGAAGGCGGCACCCGGGGTCTCGCCAATGCGGCGCATCTCCGTCACCACTTCTTCCTTTTCCTCTCCGGTGAGCAGGGCGACGAACAGGTTGTCCGCCCCGTGTGCCTTTGGCGCCGTTCGTGCTGCGACGCACATGGCGCGCGCAGTCTCCATGATGCCTTCGATCTCCAGAGTTATTCCCTCGGTCTTCATGCTGCTCCCCCCTGGTTGCCCGGGCAGGCTATCACGCCGCGCCGCACCCCGTCTACACGTTGGTGCGCACCGTGATGCACCGCGCGCGGCCGCTGCAATTGTCGACGACACGAAAATTTCAGATCTTTGAATCGATATGCGAAACCTTCAATTAGTCGTGATAGCGGCAGTCCTCCTTGCCGGCATGAGCCCTTTCGTGGAGGCGCAGGACTGGCCGACTTTTGGATGGAACATCGATCGCACCAGCGCGCCAAACATCGGGATGGGCCTCAGCGCGGAGAGAATCGGCTCACTCGTGCTGCAACAGGTGGCGCTTGACGGAACCGTGGATGGCTCTGCCATCTATCTGCGAGCGGCAACCATAGGCGGGTCCCCTCATGACGCCTTTTTCGTTACCACGACGTACGGCAAGACCCTGGCAATAGATGCAGACAGCGGGGCCGTTCTCTGGGAGTACACGCCCGCAAGCTACGAGGGCCTGAAAGCAACCTATCGAATCACGAATGCAGCGCCTGTTGCCGACGATGATCGGAAGTTCATCTATTCCGCGGCCCCTGACGGGATGATCAGGAAGCTGGCGGTGGCGGACGGCCGGGTGGTGTGGGCAACGGCAATAACCAGGCTTGCCGAGCGCGAGAAGATTGCATCGCCGCTGTCTTTCTTTCACGGCAAGGTGATTGCGGCAACGGACGGCTACATTGGCGACGAGCCCCCTTACCAGGGGCACGTGGCAATCCTGGACGCCTCCACCGGCTCCCTCCTCCACGTGTGGAACTCCCTGTCCAGTGACCGTCACGAGCTGCTCGACCCCTCAACGGTCCCGCAGAGCGATTCGGGGATATGGGGGCGTGCCGGCGTTGTCATCGACCCGGCAACAGGGGATCTGTACATAGCAACGGGCAATGGCACATGGGATGGCGCAGTCAACTGGGGAGATGCCGTTATCGAGCTTGATCCGGATGCCACGCGTATCCTGGGAAATTACACGCCGGCGAACACCGAGGCGCTGAACGACGAAGACCAGGACCTCGGATCCACCTCACCGGTCCTTCTCGGTAACGGCCTGGTTGCCCAGGGGGGAAAGGACCGCATCATCCGCGTGCTCGACTGGCGCACGATGCGCGGGATCACCCCGCACCGCGGCGGGGAGGCGAGCAAAGTGCCCACGCCCTCCGGGAACCGTCTTTTCACTGCCCCCGCGCTCTTGCGCGCCGGCGGCACCACGTGGTTATTCGCCGCTGACAACGGTGCCACCTCTGCCTGGACTCTGGCCGGCGCGTCGCTTCAGCCCCGGTGGCGGACAGACAACGGGGGAACGAGTCCCGTGGTGGCCGATGGAATGCTCTTCGTGTACGACCCGCGCGGCGGACTGCGCATCTACGAGGCGACATCCGGGCGGGCAATCGCCACTCTGCCGTGCGGCGCCGGGCACTGGAACAGCCCGATTGT
>JBEKVA010000319.1:0-5092 GCA_049514475.1 Spirochaetia bacterium | reverse complement strand
GGTCCTCAGCGCGGGGATAGCGGCCGATCAGATGGAGAAGTCCTGCCCTGACTGCAGCTTCGAGGAGTAGTGCTTGCCGTTCTTTTCCAGGATGTCCTTCAGGGTGACGTTGGAAAGATAATCTTCCATTGTTTTCTGCAGGCCCGTCCAGATTTCATGGGCAGGGCACGGAACGGGGCGATCGCAGAGCGTCTTGCGGCGCAGGGTGCAGGGGGTGAGGCCGTGGGTCTCCCCGACTGCTTCCAGGATGTTCTGCACCGAGATTTCCGCCGGCTGCCTGTTCAGAACGAACCCGCCGCCCGGGCCGCGCACGGAGCGGATGAGGCCGGCCTTTTTCAGCTTGAAAAAGATCTGCTCGAGAAACTCAGAGGAGACCTTCTCCTCGTTTGCTATCAGCCCGATCGAAACCGGCCGGCTGTGGGTTGCCATGGCCAGATTTATCACGGCGCGCAGGCCATACCTGCCTTTCGTTGTGATTCTCATCTCTTTGAAGCTCCGTGATTTATATATTATTATCAAAGTAATATATTATCAACCGATCGTGCCGCATCCTGACAAGGAGAATGCCGCTGAGCCGCTGGAAAGCCTCGATACTGGTGCTTTCTACTCTCTTTCTTCTCCTCCCGCTGGAGGCAGGCATCGGGCAGGCCGTCCGCAGCGGGCCGGTGGAGGCACGACTGGTAGCGGAGATGACATCGGTCAGGCCCGGCACCCCCTTCACCGTTGGGCTCCTGTTGAACATGGACCCTCTGTGGCACGTGTACTGGACCAATCCCGGCGATTCCGGGCTCCCCACGACCATCGACTGGGACCTCCCTGCCGGGTTCTCCGCGAGTCAGATTTCCTGGCCCGTTCCCGAGCGCTTCGTGACCGACGGCCTGGTCACCTATGGCTACGCGGGCCAGGTGCTCCTTCTGACCGAAATCACCCCGCCGGCGCGCCTGCAGCCGGGCAGCCTTACGCTGAAGGGGAGGGCGGGGTGGCTCGCGTGCAGGATCGAGTGCACGCCGGGCAATGCCCAGCTTTCCCTCGTTCTTCCTGTCAGCTCTGCCGCGCCCGCGGGCGACCTTCGATGGAAGGATGTCTTCAGGCTCACCCGGACGCGGCTGCCAGCGCCGGACCCGGCCGTGAGCTTTGCCGCCAGGTCCGACGGAAAGCGCATTGTCCTCACGGCGCGCGGCCCCGGTCTGGAGAGAGGAATGTTCTACTCCTCCGACACGGGATCGATAAAGGATTCCCTGCCGCAGGAATCGGAGCTGGCCGGTGGGCAGCTCGTGCTGCATCTCGAGGCTGGCGCGGCGCCACAGGGCATGACGACCCTCGATGGGCTGCTCGTTCTGGGCGGCCCGGGTGAGCAGCGGGGGCTGCCGGTTCATGTCGCGGTTGCCCGGCCGCACGGCTCGGCCTCCGCTGCCGGCGGTCTCCTGCTTGCGCTTCTCCTTGCATTCGCCGGCGGGATACTCCTGAACCTGATGCCCTGCGTGCTTCCCGTCATTTCGCTGAAGGTGCTCTCATTTGCCCGCCAGGCCGGCACCGAGGGCCCCACGGCCGTCCGCCACGGTCTTTTCTTCACCGCCGGCGTCATCGTTTCCTTCTGGCTGATCGTGGGCATTCTTGCGGCCCTGCGCGGCGCCGGACGCCTGCTGGGGTGGGGGTTCCAGTTCCAGGACCCCGTCGTCGTGGCCGTCACGGCGGTGCTGTTCTTCCTCATCGCGTTGAACCTCTTCGGGGTGTTCGAGATCAGCGCAGGATTCACCAGGCTGGGTGCCCGCTTTGCGGGCCGCGGCGGTGGAGCGGGCTCCTTCCTCGGCGGGCTGTTCGCCACGGCCGTTGCCACCCCCTGCACGGCTCCCTTCATGGGCAGCGCAATCGGCTATGCCCTTGCACGGCCCCTGCCGGTCGCCTTCGCGGTGTTCACCGCGCTGGCCCTCGGCATGGCGGCCCCGTACCTTCTCCTCTCCGCCTCCCCGCGGCTGGTGGCGCGCCTGCCGAAGCCGGGGAAGTGGATGGAAACCCTGAAGCAGGTCATGGGCTTCCCGATGATGGGGGCTGTCATCTGGATGCTGTTCGTATTCGCGGCCCTGTCGGGGACAACGGCGATGGTGGCGCTGCTCGCGGCGTTGCTGGCCGCGGGGTGCGGTGCCTGGGTATGGGGGCGATGGGGAGGCATGGAGCGCTCGCGCGGCTCCCGGCTCGCCGCGGCGCTCGTCGCGCTCCTGCTTGCCGCCGGGGGGCCCGCCCTCGCGCTTCTCTCATTCCCGCAGGCTGCCCCCCAGCCTGGCGCGGCAGGCGCGCGGACCGCGTCGGGCGCGGATGCATTCTGGCAGGAGTGGAGTCCCGAGCGCGTGGATACGCTGAGGTCCCTGGGGACACCCGTGTTCATCGACTTCACTGCCCGCTGGTGTCTGAGCTGCCAGGTCAACGAGCGTGTCGCCCTTTCCAGCCCGGCGGTGCACAACAGGTTGAAGGAGCTGGGGGCGGCGCCTTTGAGGGCGGATTGGACCGACAAGAATGATGCAATTGCCCGGGCGATTGCGGGCTATGGCCGCGCCGGGGTGCCGGTGTACGTGTACTACCCTGCGGGCGCCAGTGACCCCGTGCTCCTTCCCGAGCTGCTTACGCCGGGGATAGTTCTCGGAGCACTGAACGGGGCCCGATAAGCCGGGGCTGATTGACCCCTGCATGAGGCGTCACTATACTGACCCATAACTTTTTTCCGAGGAGGCCCTCCCCTTGAGCGTTCGCGTGCGCTACGCGCCTTCCCCGACGGGATACCAGCATGTCGGGAGTGTGCGAACCGCGTTGTACAATTATCTCTACGCCCGTTCCCAGGGCGGAAAGTTCATCCTCCGCATCGAGGACACCGACAGGGAGCGCTACGTCCCGGACGCTCTCCAGGATATCTATGACACCTTCCAGTGGCTCGGGTTTCGCTGGGACGAGGGCCCCGATGTCGGCGGATCGAAGGCGCCCTACTTCCAGTCGGAGCGCCTGGAGGTCTACACCAGGTACGCCGAAGAGCTGATCGCGAAGGGCATGGCCTACCGCTGCTACTGCACCTCTGAGCGGCTGGAGAAGATGCGCCAGGAGCAATCCGCGGCCAAGGGGGGAACAGGCTATGATCGGCACTGTCGTACCCTCGGGGAAGCGGAGCGCGCCGCCGCGGAAGCGGCCGGCGTGAAGCCGGTCATCCGCCTGAAGGTCCCTCTGGAAGGCTCGACATCCTTCACCGATACCCTCCTCGGGGTCATCACCGTGGAGAACAAGGACATCAGCCCCGACCCTGTGCTGATGAAGTCCGACGGGTTTCCCACCTACCACATGGCCAACGTGGTGGACGATCATCTCATGGAGATCACCCACATCATGCGCGCCCAGGAATGGCTGCCCTCCGCGCCGCTGCACCGCATCCTCTATGACGCCCTGGGATGGGAGCAGCCGAAGCTGTGCCACCTTCCCATGGTCATGGGCAAGGACGGCCACAAGCTCTCAAAGCGCCACGGCGCCACGAACCTGAGAGAGTTCAGGAAGCTCGGCTACCTGCCCCAGGCACTCATCAACTACATCGCGCTGGTGGGCTGGTCATTCGACGACTCGCGGGAGTTCTTCACCCTTGCGGAGCTGGAAAAGCTCTTCTCCATGGAGAAGATCAACAAGGCCCCGGCGGTGTTCGACTACCAGAAGCTCGACTGGTTCAACGGCAGCTACATCCGCACCCTCACCCCGGTGCAGTTTGCCGCGGCGGTGAAGCCCTTCCTCGTTGAGGCCGGGTTCGTGAAGCCCGACTCCTCCCAGGATGAGCTGATTGCGGGCATCGCCCCGCTGGTCCAGGAACGCGTGAAGCTTCTCTCCGAGGTCCCCGCCATGGTGAGGTTCATCTTCGAGGACCCCGCCCCGCCGGCAGCGGCGGACCTGGTGCCGAAGAAGGCGACTCCGGCCGCTGCGCTGCTCTCACTGGAGAAGCTGTCGGCCCTGCTGCCCTCCCTGGGGGCAACGGCCGAGCAGAACGAAGCGCCGCTGCGGGAGCTGGCAGAGGAGCTGGGGGTGAAGCTGGGCGACATGCTGATGCCCCTGCGCGTCGCGGTGACGGGCAGCAAGGTCTCCCCGCCGCTTTTCGAGAGCGTGCACGTCATGGGCCTGGAGAAGTCGGCCGCCCGCGTGTCCAGGGCAATTGAGATTCTGAAGCGATCAGGACAAGGAGCTGAGTGATGGCTGAAAAAGAGGCAGCGACGCCGGAGGCCGAGGCGGCCGAAACTCCGCCAGGAGCGGAAGGAGCGGCAGGCGTTTCCATGGATACCCTGGTGTCCCTGTGCAAGCGCAGGGGCTTCATATTCCCCTCCAGCGAGATCTACGGCGGCCTTGCCTCCGCGTGGGACTACGGCCCCATGGGGGTGGAGCTGAAGAAGCGCATCCAGGAGTTCTGGTGGCGCCAGATGACGCAGCTGAACCCCAACATCGTGGGGCTGGATGCGGCCATCATGATGCACCCGCGGGTCTGGGAGGCATCGGGCCACGTGGAGAACTTCACCGATCCCATGGTTGACTGCAAGAAATGCAAGACGCGCTTCCGCACCGACGCGGTCCCCGAGGACATGCTGGCAAAGCACAAGTGCCCCAACTGCGGGGGTGAGCTCACCGACGCCCGCAAGTTCAACCTCATGTTCACCACGCACATGGGTCCCATCGAGGACGAGGGCGGGCTGATCTACCTGCGACCCGAGACGGCGCAGGGAATCTACGTGAACTACAAGAACGTGCTGCAGACGGGCAGGGTGAAGGTCCCCTTCGGCATCGCCCAGGTGGGCAAGGCGTTCCGCAACGAGATCACCACGAAGAACTTCATCTTCCGCACCTGCGAGTTCGAGCAGATGGAGATGCAGTTCTTCGTCCACCCCTCGGAGGACGCGAAGTGGTTCGAGCACTGGAAGGAGCGCAGGCTCCAGTATTACCTGGACCTCGGGATACGCAAGAGCAAGCTGCGCTTCCACCAGCACGGCCCCGACGAGCTTGCCCACTACGCCAAGGTCGCCTTCGACATCCAGTACGAGTTCCCCTTCGGCTGGAAGGAGCTGGAAGGAGTCCACAACCGCAC
>JBEKVA010000318.1:1025-10980 GCA_049514475.1 Spirochaetia bacterium | reverse complement strand
CACCGATGAGTGCCCGGGGAGTCCCTGCCGGCGGAAACAGAAGCGCCGTTGCCCTTGCCGTGGTCCGGCGTTTCCCGCAGGGCAGGGTTACTCTGGGCGATTACCCGCGGGGGTGGAAGCGCCCATGAAGCTTTTTCAACCGCTCAGGATCGACATGCGCATATATCGAAGTAGTCGTCAGATTTTCATGCCCCATTAGTTCTTGAATGTCGCGAAGGTCTGCCCCGCCTTGAAGGAGATGCGTCGCGAAACTGTGCCGCAACGTATGCGGATGCGCATCAGTGATTCCCGCGCGCAGGCAGATGGCGCGGAATGCTTGCCAGACCATGGGCCTGGATAGCCGCCTGCCCCACTGACTCACGAACAGGGCATCTGTCCTCTCGTCCTTGAGCAGCATAGGCCTCGATCGAGTCAGGTAGTCTTGAATGGCGGCAGCCGCGCGCTCCCCGAGCGGGATCATTCGCTCCTTGTCCCCCTTGCCGATGACACGCACGAATCCCTGATCGAGAGAGACGGCCGACAGAGTGAGCCCGATTGCTTCGCTCTCCCGCAGGCCGCAGGAGTACATGATCTCAAAGAGGGCACGGTCACGGACGCCGGAGGCTTTATTCGTTGGGCATGAGTCAAGCAAGCGCTCGACCTGGGCAACGGACAAAACTTTGGGCAAGCGCTTTGTCATGTGGCAAGTAAGCAGGCCCCGGGCGGGGTTATCCTTGACCACGCCTTCAAGCACTAGGAAGCCGAAAAAGGACCGCAGAGAGCTTGCCACCTTGGCGACCGTGCGGGCATCGGCCCCCTCAATCTGACCACTGACAAGAAAGCCCGTGATGTCTGACAGCTCCGCATTGGATACGGTTTTTCCCGTTCGCGCCAAATATGCGACAAGGGACCGGGCCCCCGCGGTGTAGGTGCCGATTGTCTTTCGGGCAAGCCGGCGCTCAGACAGGAGATAGTCCCCAAAGCCCAGGAGCGCGTCTGTCTGGGGCACGTTCGCAGTCATGATGTTACCCCTCGCGCCTTGCTTGCCCGTTGCAGCTCCGCATTATGGGGATAGCGCCCCTTTCCCGGCGGTCTACCTCGACGGTGGGCGTCATCCACGGCAGGCGCGGGAGGAGGGGGCGCAGGGCTTGGCGCTGTGAGAACACGCGAACGCTGCGCCCCAGGGGGCTTGATCGCCTTCTCCAGGGCCGCAAGGCGAGAGCCGAAGCGTTCAATCATCTTGACCAGAAGGTCCACACGGCCGGTAACGTCGCGGATTTCGCGGTCTATCCCACTCCGCCTTGCCAGCATGCTCCCCATATTTTCGATGACATCAAGCTTCATGGTCTTGACTTCGTGTTCCATCATGAAGCGCATCTGCTGGACGAGAAGGGAAACAGCTTGTTCGTCCCATATCCGGGGCGTAGTGGTCTCGCCCGTGGCGGCGGTATCTTCTTCGCTCATCGGGCTATCCCCGCATACTTGCGCAAGACGTACCGGGCGAGCTCACCTTCGCGAGGGTAGTTCATGCCGGTGAGCAGCAACACCTCGTCTTTCTCGGCAAGCTCTTTGAGGGCGGGAGCGATTGGGGTCTCTCCGATGCATAGAAGGATCGGGACTTTGCCCAAGTGGAAGTGAATGACCATAAGCGCCCCCTATTCGGGGGAAGTGGCGAGAGGCTATTTGCCGGGCTGTACCTTCGGTCCCTTTTGCTTCACGGCATCGGCGAGTTCATCGAGGATGAGCTGATTAAGGCTCTTGTCCTCAACGGCTGCCCATATCTTTAGTGAATGCCAAAGGGACTCCGGGCAATCTCTGATCCTCAATTCCGGCATGGCTGCCATGCTACCATTTCCCCCCTTACTTGACAATCGTGGCATAGCTGGACTAAAGTGTCAATTGTCCATATATAGATTTCTTGACAATCTAATCCATTTATGGGATAATCACACTAACGCGCGTATAGTGGACAAAACTTCAAAACGTAGGGGGGGTAGGCTTCACGATCTCACCACCCTGCCGTCTCATTTATCGAGGCTGCCCCGGGCGCGATTGACAGAACTCCAGGCGGTGCCGTGAGGTTGTCTCACATCATCTGTGATCTTGCTTTCTGGAGAAAAGCATCATAGCCTATTTTGACTTCTCGAAAGCGGGAAATTGACGTATCAAACAAAGTTTTCGATAAGAAAGGCCAATCGTCGCCTTCCTTTTCAGCCTCCAGGCCAACTGCAACTATTACCGGTGCTTCCCGACGAAAGTGTTGTTCTCTCCAGGCAAAACATCCAATTGGCCCCCATGAGGAATCACCTGATAAGTCAGCGAAGGCCAACCCTAACAGATACTCAAACCGGTCGAAGGTAGATTGGTAGTCGATATCGTCAGGCAGATATTCCCGCAGTGGATCGCGGAGCAACTCAAAAAGGTGTTCGCTTGTCGGTGTATAGTGGCGTTCTTTTCCGGGCAATCTTTGCCCGACACTTTGTTCCATCACTCTTATCGCATTGATGTTAAGGATGATCCTGGGAAAAGAAAAAAGTGCACTCAATGCGACTAGATTCTGAGCAGCTATCATTGCGAGTCCCGCAGAGTAAAGAAGTATCAGCGCCGGATAGCGACTCAAGTTGATCCAGACTGTCAAACCATTTTGGTAACCGGGAACATTCGCAATTCTCTCGATTGTCTTTATCCAAAGAGAAGTATCATCCTTTTGCCCCCAGTAGCAGCCTGTTATGAGAATAGCCCGAAGGATTTCGGACTGTTGCTCGTAGTTGTTCACTCTTCGAAGAAGCTCTTGGTCCGAAAATCCCGGGGTTGCAGGAAAATGGGCTTCCGAAATCCCTGAATAGAGTTTTTCACATTCATCATGGACCAGGTCATGCAATAGAATTCTGGGCGGGCTATCCGCGATATACCTCTTCACGCTTGCAATAGCAAGTACAGGTGAAATGGGGTGACGCGCTGCGGCAACCTCTGCGAGCCTATGAATCTTCTCCGTCAGATCTTCGAAAAGTGAATCGGCATCTTTCGAAATGATATGTTGGCCACCAACGGAAGATAACAGGTCAGCAGCGAGACCCTCAACTGGTCTCTGCGCTGCCCAGAAGAGACTATAGCGACGACTTCTTTGACGTGAAATTGCATCTCTTAGGGCAGTATCCCATTGTGCCGACCACCCACAGACTATCAAGCCGTATTGATCAAGAATTTGGTCCAAGAGGATGTTCGTTCTCTTGTCATATTGGGCCAGTTCGGACGGCGTATTCTTTATGCGAGTATCAAGATAGTCGCCATGGATTTTGATCACTGCGCATCTCAGATGCGCTAGAGGCGGCACTCCCTTTGTAGCATCTGGTGTCCCAATGATGACCGGAGTAACACCGGCGTTTTGGAGTGCAGTTTCCATGAGCCGATCAAAGTTGGTTGACAAGATGATTCGGATATAACCATCGGCTACCAATGAGGCAATTGCCTTGTGGGCACGCGTGGGAGTCTTTATTCCCCTTGATTTTTCATCCGTCGTTGGCTCGAAGTAGGATCGAAGAAGCTCCCTTCTATCCGCAGGCGTCTTGGCGAACTCTTGAACCAACTCTGAATAATCCGGTTCCTTGTTTTCGCGTGCTCGATACCAAGCCAAGGGGTCGCCCTTGGCATCCTCGCCACATAGCATAGCGAACTTAGTCGTTAGGTCTTTAACGATTTCCCAACCCGTAGGGATGCCCGCGCTGCGCGAGACTCCGGATCCGAGCAATAAGGCGTAAACTCCTGGACTCGAATAGACCGCAAATGAAAGGGCTATCATTGCTTCAAGCATTCAGACCACCTTTTTAACGCAACAGGATACATCGGCATGGCCTTGCCTTACAAGGACGAGCGAAAGGCTAGTTATTCTTCCAGGCGCGGAACCGTCTCTTGCGCGCGTGGCGGCCCGTGGTGCGATTTTCAGCGCGTCCATGCACATTCTCTCACGACCCACTTACGTGACCAATTGAACGTGAAAATGAGGGAATGAGCGGGGGGGGAGCGGCACAAGAATTCGACTTGTGCCTGCGACTGTAGCCAGTTGTGTAGCCGTTATTCTGAGAATAAGAGGAACCGAACCCGAACAGGCATGCACAAGAGTATTGACTAACTCTATGCCCCGTAGTACATTAGTCGCCAAGAGCACACAACAAGCCGCAGGCGGCAATGTGATTAAAGCGGATTCAACTCTTGTGCCGCCCATCACCGCGCAGACCCCTTCGCCCGAAGGGGTCTTTTGACATCAGGGCCCTGCGGGCTGCTGCACGTCGCCGAAGATGTCGAAGACCTCGCCGGAGAGCGAGTGCTCAGCCGGAGTCCATACGGAGGGACGGATCGCGGCGGAAGCCCGCGCGAGCTGATTGCCTGCATTCCCGCGATTTGCTACGATGCGCGCTGGTCAAGGTACCCCGTGACAGCCATCCAATTTTTCCGCCCGCTGGTGCGGGACTCCCTCCGCCTCGCGTTCGACCTGCGATCGTGGCGCGCCGGGCTGAAGGCGGCGCGCATGCCCTCCCTCGTCATCGCGGCGTTTTCCTGCGTTCTGGGCATCGTCCTTGCGTGGGTGGACGGTCGAGGCGACCTGATAAACAGCATTGGGGTCATGGTGGCCGGACTGGCCCTCCAGGCGGGAGTGAACCTGGTCAATGATTTCTTCGAGTTCCGCCAGAGGCGCGTCGACGACAAGATCGTCAATCTCGGGTTTTCCCCGTCTGATCGGCAGCTGCTCGAGTGGCTGATATTTCTCGTGGGGGCTGCATTCTTCGGCTTTGCCGGTCTCGTCGGGCTTTTTCTCGCGTATAGGACGGGCTGGCCCCTCATCTGCCTCGGGGTCCTGGGGTTCGCGGGCGGATTCTTCTCTGGTCTTTTTCCTGATGGGGATCATGATGGTGGGCGGCGCGTACTACGCCGTTGCCGGAACCATTTCCCCAAGGGTGGTCCTCGTCTCGGTCCCTCTCAGCATCCTGGTCTCCCTCATCCTCCTGGCAAATGAGCTGCGCGATTTCGAAGCCGACACGCGGCACGGCATCCGCACCCTCACGGTCCGCATTGGCTACAGACGGGGGATAATCATATACTGTATCCTGCTTGCCTGTGCTTACGTCACGCCGGCTATCCTCTGGCGGGCCGGCCTGTTTCCACACCTGCGGTTGCTTTACTTCGCGCTGCCCTGTGCCGTGCCTCCCTTTCTTTTTTTCGGCAGGCCCCCCCGGCAGAGGATGCCCGTCATTCCGCTGGTGATGCTTCATCACCTTGCATTCGGAACGCTGTTTTGTGTCACATATTTCGTACGCTGAAAGGGGAATAGCCGTGAAATTACGAAGCTTGATTGCAGCCGCTGCATTCATCACCGTCCTTGCGGCGGGGGGCTGGGCAGACCTCCGTGTCGGGCTGATGCCGGCGTACAACTCGATCCCGCTGGTCGTCGCTGAAAAGAAAGGCCTCTTCGAGGCTGAAGGGATAAAGGTCGAGCTGCTTCCCTTTTCCAGCCAGCTCAACCGGGAGACCGCGCTCCAAACGGCCGCCATCGACGGCACCGTCTCGGACATGATCAACGCCATCCAGGCGTGGTCGCAGGGATTCGGCGCCCGCGTTACCTCCGCCTCCGAAGGCAATTTCAGCCTCCTGTCCTCCCCGAAGTCCGCCGTTCGCACACTCGATGATTGGAAGAAGCGCGCTCCTGGAAAGATCAGGACGGGGCTCCTTGAAAACAGCATCGTCTTCTATCTGACCGAGGACATGCTCACTGCCGCCGGGGCGGACACGGCCAGCGTCGATCTGGTCCCGATCCTGCAGCTGCCGGCCCGGCTGGAAATGCTCATTGCGGGGCAGATCGAGGCGGCGACGCTGCCGGAGCCTCTTGCCACGGTGGCAGAGGCGCGCGGGGCGCACAGGCTTGCCGATGCCGAGGCCCTCGGGCCGACCCCGGGGGTATTGCTGTTCACGAAAAAAGCTCTCGCCGAAAAATCGCGCGAGATCAGCGCATTCTACCGGGCCTACGACAAAGCAGTGCAGGAAATCAACACCAATCCAGAGAGCTACCGCGCGGCCATCGTCGAGCGCTGCGAGTTTCCCCCGGCCGTCACACGGCTGATGAAAATCCCGCGATTCAGCCCCTCGTTTGTTCCTTCGGCCGCGGAGGTTGCCGCCGTTGCACGCTGGATGCAGCGAAAGGGGCTCGTGTCAGGCATTCCTGCCTACGCTGACATCGTCGCGACGGGGTTCGCGCATGCTGGAAATCAGTAACTGCACGGCAGGCTATGACGGAAATACCGTTCTGGATTCCGTATCCCTGTCAGTGCCGTCGGGAAAAACTGGGTGCATCGTCGGTCCCAGCGGGTGCGGAAAAACGACGCTGCTCACCGTTGCGGCGGGGCTGAAGAAGGCCGACCGCGGGACGGCGACCCTCGACGGGGAGGTGATAGCGGCCGGCGACCGCCGTGTCGGGCTGATCATCCAGCAGTACGGGCTGTTTCCATGGTTCACGGCGATAGAGAACGCCGCACTCGGCTTGAGGATCCGCGGCTGCGATGAACGCTCCCGCCAGGAGAAAGCGCGTGGTGAGCTGGAACGGGTCGGCCTGGGTGACCTCGCGGACCGCTATCCCTTCCAGCTGAGCGGCGGGCAGCAGCAGAGGGTGGCGATTGCGCGCAGCCTGGCGCTCGCTCCCCGGCTCCTGCTGATGGACGAGCCGTTTTCCGCCCTGGACGCGATGAGCAGGGAGTCCCTGCAGGACAGTCTCCTCTCGTCCCTCGGGGAGCGGAAGCTCAGCGTGCTCCTGGTCACGCACAGCATCGAGGAGGCAGTCTACCTGGGGTCCACGGTGTGGCTCCTCGCGGGGACACCGGGGACCCTCCTCGCTTCCTGGGACAATCCCCTGCAGGGAAGCGCCGAATACCGCGAGGAGCCGGCATTCTTCGAGATGTGCACGAAGATAAGGCATGCCATGAAGATGCAGAAGGCCCTCTGAGATGAAACGCAGGCGCTTCCAGGGACTCCTGGGGATCGCTGCCCTGCTCGTCCTCTGGGAGGTGCTCTCCCTCCTGGTTCCCGGCGGGTTCATCCCGGACCCGCTCACCGTGTGCGCCAGGCTGCTCGTGCTCCTGCCGCGCTCTCTGTGGCGGCACATCCTGGTGAGCCTCGGGAGGATCACCGCCGGTCTTGCCGCCGCGCTCCTTCTCGCCGTTCCCGCGGGCCTGGCACTCGGCCGGGTCCAAGTCCTCGACCGCGTATTTTCTCCCGCGGCGTATCTTTTGTATCCTGTTCCCAAGATCGCGCTTCTTCCCGTCATCATGCTCCTTTTCGGGCTGGGCAACATGTCCAAGGTCCTGATCGTCTTCCTGGTGCTGTTTTTCCAGGTCCTGGTGGCCACGCGGGACGCGGCCCGCAGCGTACCAGCCCCCTACCTCCTCTCAATGCGGTCCCTTGGGGCTCGCCGCGTGCAGACATTCAGATACCTCTTGTGGCCGGCCCTCCTGCCTGCGCTGCTATCCTCCCTGCGCATCGGGACCGGAACGGCGCTCGCGGTGCTTTTTTTCGCTGAAACCTTCGGCACGTCCTTGGGCCTCGGGTGGTTCGTCATGGAGAGCTGGATGCGGGTGTCCTACGTGGACATGTTCGCGGGGATCCTTGCGCTGGGGCTTCTCGGCCTGGGGCTGTTTTTCTGCATCGACCTTGCCCAGAAGCGGCTCTGCCGCTGGCAGGCTAAGGTATAGCGGCCCGCGCGCCGCGTGTCTCTGTTGACAATTCTCTCCTCCTTAGTAGGATGGGGAGATTTCAAAGGGGAGATACATGCCAGAGAAGACCCGCATCGCGATCCTGGGCGGAGGCTACGCCGGCGTCCAGGCCGCCAAGGTACTGGAACGCCGTCTCGGCAGCCGTCGGGACATCGAGATATCGCTGATCGACAAGAACTCGTACCACACGCTGATGACCGAGCTGCACGAGGTGGCCGGCGGGCGGGCGGAACCGGAGTCGGTGCAGATCAGCTTTCGCAAGATATTCGGCGGCAGGAACGTCTCCCTGGTCATGGACCGCATCCGCACCATCGATTTCCAGAAGCGGGAGCTCATCTCTGACGGCGCTGAATACGAATACGATTACCTCGTGCTGGGCCCGGGCGGCGAGCCCGAGTACTACGGGATCCCCGGCATCAAGGAGCACGCATTCACCATCTGGTCCTTCGATGACGCGCTGAAGATCCGCCGCCATATCGAGGATTGCTTCCGCATGGCCTCGGCGGAGAAGGATCCGCAGAAGCGCGCGGAGCTGCTTACTTTCGTCGTTGCCGGCGCCGGGTTCACCGGCATAGAGCTGGCAGGCGAGCTGAAGGACCAGCGTCGCGTCCTGTGCCGCCGCTACTGCATCGAAGAGAAGGATGTCCGCGTCCTCGTCGTGGAAGCACTGAATGCCATCATCCCCAACCTGCCGGTGAAGCTGCAGCGCACCGCCGAGCGGTACCTGACGCGCCGCGGTGTGGAGATCATGCTGCGCTCGCCGATCATTGGCGCGGAAAAGGGCCGCGTTCTGCTGGCGCACGACGTCTCGATTGCCGCGAAGACCTTCATTTGGACCTGCGGCATCCAGGGGTGCGAGTTCGCCGCCAACCTGGCGGTCACCAAGGGGAAATGCGCCAACCGCATGTGCCGCTTTGCCACCACGCAGGGCACCTGCGGCGTGAAGGACTGCACATTCTCGAAGGACCGCTACATCGAGGGCAAGCGCGGACGGCTCCTTGCCAACGAGTACATGCAGTCGGTCGACTATCCCAACGTGTACATCGTCGGGGATGTCTGCTGGTACCTCGAGGGCAAGCGGGTGGTGCCCCAGATCGTGGAAAACGCCGTTCAGACGGCGGAGACGGCGGCGCACAACATCGAGGCGCAGATCACCGGCGGCGCGATGCACGCCTTCAAGTCCAACTTCCGCGGGATCATGGTCTCCCTGGGCACCTTCTCGGGCGTCGCGCACGTCATGGGGATTTCTCTCACGGGCATATTCGCCATCGCGGTGAAACACATGATCAACGTCATCCACCTCCTCGGCGTGGCGGGGATCAACCAGGTCTGGGAATACGTGAAGCACGAGTTCCTCGACGTGAAAAACGAGCGCTCGTTCATCGGCGGTCTTGCCGCGTACAAGGTCCGCGGCTACTGGCCGCTCCTCCTGCGGATGTGGCTCGGCTTCATGTGGGTAGTGGAGGCCACCAACAAGATGACCGAGGGGTGGCTCGATTTCTCCAGCGGACAGAGCAAGACCGGGTGGATGTTCTCCAAGGGTGTCATCCAAGCGGGCCTGAAGGCCTCGGCTGCCACCAGCGCCGCGTCCGGCGCAGGAGCAGCGGCGGCAACCTCCGCGGCATCAGCCGCTGCCGGCGCGGCCCCTGCCGCGGCGAATGCAACGTCAGCCGCTTCGGCCGCTGCGGCGGGTGCTGGGGCGGCTGCTGCGGGAGCGGCAGCAGGTGCCGCCGCGACCTCCGCGGCCAGTGCAGCGGCAACCGGGGCAGCCGCAGCGACAACAGCACCCGCCGCGACCTCCGCGGCAAGCGCGGCAGCCACGGGCGCAGCAGCGGCGGCAACGGGCACGGCGGCCGCGGCCGCGGCAGCACCCGCGGCGCACGGGCCGTGGCTGGATACGACCAGGACGATCCTCGACCCGAATAGCGGCCTGGTCACCTGGTTCCGTCACACTTTCATGGACGGGATATTTGCGTACCTGCCGTACAGCTGGTTCCAGGTCTTCATCGTCATGGTTGAGCTACTCATCGGGCTCGCCCTCTTCGGCGGGTTTTTCACGTGGTGGGCCGCGGTGGTCTCCATCGGCATGTGCATCATATTCACCCTGACGGGCATGTTCGCCTGGAACCAGCTATGGTTCCTGTTCGCGGCCATCCTCATGATGGGAGGGGCGGGCAGGGCATTCGGCCTGGACACCTGGGTCGTGCCCTTCTTCAAGCGGT
>JBEKVA010000318.1:0-1010 GCA_049514475.1 Spirochaetia bacterium | reverse complement strand
GGTGGTGGAACGGCACGCGCTTCGCGCGCAGGACGCACTTCTACGCCGATGAGCCGACAAAATAGGTGATGCGGCCATTCTGGGACGATCATCCCGAGATGGCCCGGGACCTCCAGCGCGTGAGGGAGACGATCCTTGCGCGCGCGGTGACCGAGGACGCGGAGGTGCACGCGGCAATACGGCTGCTGCTGGAGACCAGCGGGAAGATGCTGCGGCCGTCGTTCGTCCTGCTCTCCTCGCAATTCGGCGCCCCTGACGAGGCGAAGATAGTGCGCATTGGCGCGGCGGTTGAAATGCTGCACATGGCGACGCTCGTGCACGACGACATCATCGACGGGGCCGCGCTGCGCCGCGGGGCGGCAACGCTGCACACCCTGCAGGGCGCGCGCAGGGCCGTGCTGGTGGGCGACTGGCTCTTCGTCTCCTGCTTTGCCCTGATATCCGATCTCGTGCGCCTTGAGAACTCCCAGTCCCTTGCCCGGCTTGTCGCGCGCATCTGCGGCAGCGAGATCAGCCAGTCGGCCGACCGTTTCGTGGTTCACACGAGCGTTCGACGCTACCTGCGCCGCATTGCCGGCAAGACGGCTGCCTTGTTCGCCCTCTCCTTTTTTGTCGGCGCCCAGGAAAGCAGCTGCCCTGCGGAGCTTTGCGGCACGCTTCGCAGGCTGGGCTACTGCCTGGGGATGGGCTTCCAGATCATCGATGACATCCTGGATTTCAGGCACGCGGGGGCCGAGAGCGGAAAGCCCACGGGAAGCGACCTGGCGCAGGGAATCTACACGCTGCCGGCGATTCTCGGCCTGCGCACCGATGATGGCCGGCTCGCCGGAGCACTGGCCCGGCGCTCACGGGGCAGGAGGGCCCTCGCGCGCACCGCGCGGCTGATCGAGGAACGCCAGGGCATCACAGGCGCGCGCGAGCTTGCGCGGCTGTACACGGAGAGATCGCTTCGAGAAATTCGCCGCCTGCCGGAATGCCCCGCCCGGTGTACGCTCGAAGAGGTCACCACC
>JBEKVA010000317.1:0-5100 GCA_049514475.1 Spirochaetia bacterium | reverse complement strand
TTTTTTTCGGACGACTCGATCTACCTCTTTTGCCACAATCGTTGTTGGTGAGGAGGTCTGCAAATAGTGGTCACAAGGAGGGTGCGTATGAATGATCGACGTTCTGCAGCTTGGACACCCCTTGAAAGCTTCGTTGTTACACGGCTGGGAATTGTTTTGATAAGCCTTGTCGCGGGACTCGCTGCCCTATCGTGCCAGAATCCGGCAACCGGCGGTGGCGACAGCAGCGGAGGAGGCAGCAGTACCGGGGGAACAGGAACGATCTCGGGCAAAATCACTATCGCAAGCTATCCCGTCCAAGGGGCCACGGTCACCACTGGCTCCGCAACCGGGACCACGGACTTCAATGGCAACTACACGATCACGGGGCTCGCCAACGGTTCCTACACCGTCACGCCAAGCAAGACCGGCTGGAGCTTCAGCCCGCCGAGCGCCTCTGTCACCCTCAGCGGATCTTCCGGCGCGACCAGCATCGATTTTGACTCAGGGCCAGCGCTGCCAGTACCTGCGTCCTACACGCAGAACATTCCCAATCAGTCAGTGCCCGTTCTTATCAAAGAAGTGCCGCTGACCGTCAGCTTTTCGCCCACCCTGTACGGCGGTTATCTATCGTCGAACACGGTCATATACCACGGTGCCTCAGTGCCTTTAAATTTTATTACTCCGCCACAATGGATAGGCAGTTACAGCGGACTTCCTGGTCTGCCTGGGTGCTTCTCGCAGATGGATGTTCAACGAGCAACGCTGGTAGATTCCAGCGGCAGTATTGTTCAGAATCCTCAAGCCAGCTTCAAGGTTTTCGAGCCTGCGCCGGGCGGCGCTTATACCACCTACGATTTTGGGGGCACCTTTGCAGGTCTTACGCAGAAGCCTGTCCTCGAGTTGACCGCCTTTTGGCAACTCCTGAGCGTCAATCGGTATGCCGCCAATACGTCTACTACCTATTCGCAGACCATTACTTATGGGGTCACGAATACCTCGACGAATGCGTTCACCAACACTTTTAACGCCTCGGCAGGGCTTGATATCAAGGCTTTCAAAGCAACCCTGAGCTACACATTCTCCAATGAAGTCACAAACTCGATGAGCATCACACAGACAACTTCGACGACAAGCTCCTACACCGTGAGTCTCGGCGATAAGCAGGGTGTCCTTGCAGTCTGGCAACTCGTGTACCAGATCGCAGCGGTACGCAAGGCGACCGCGAGCGAGATTGTCGCCGGACACGATCAGTTCGGCAATCCCATTGATTCTCATGGCTACGTGCCTTTCAGTGATCCGAACTTCGTTAATGGGACTACTAATGGACTGAATCCAAATGATGTAGCACCGGTTACTATTCAGCAACAGAACGACGTCGTGCCACAGATGACGCTGTTCTAAGTTGCCTCTCGAATGAGGCCGTGACGCGCATGATCGGAAGAGCATGCCTTGCTGCCATATATGGGGTTTCGCACTCTCCTAGCATCGCCCCGCCCTGCTGTCAAGGCCGGCCGCCCGGTCGCGTCAGTCCCCCCTCACCACAGCCTGATGCGGACCTCCTCCATCGTCACGGGCTTGCCGATGCGCTGCGTGGCGAAACCGAAGTTGTCCCGGGAACCCAGCAGGATGCACCCGACGAGCGTCCCGTTCTGCATGACGTATTTCTCGTAGCGCCCACGCGCTTCATCCGCCTTCTCGATCACCTGGAAGCGGGGCCCCTCCCCTTTCTCGAAGGTGACCTTCCCGATGCTCGTCACGCTGATACCGGCCACCTTGAGGGTGTTCTGCGGGATGGTCTGGCGATAGACGGAGGGCGTTTTCCCCAGGATGTTGGAGGCGACGACGGGCGCATGATCCAGTGCGGCGGGAATGATTCCCCACACTATCCCCTGGAACTCCACGATGTCCCCGGCCGCCCAGATATGGGGGTCCGAGGTGCGCAGGCACTCGTCAACGATCACCCCCTTGTGCACGGCAAGACCGGCCTCCCGTGCCAGGGAAATGCGGGGGCTGATGCCGGCGGAAATAAGGACCGTCTCTGCGGGAAGCTCTCGACCGTCCGAGAGCTGCACCCCGTGCACCTTCCTGTCGCCGAGGAATGACGACACTTGGGCACCCGTGAGGATGGCGCACTTCGGGCCTTCCAGCATGGCCTGCAGCATGCGGGAGCCTGTCTCGTCGAGCTGCCGGGGCAGGAGGCGCGGCATGATCTCGACCACCGTCACCCCCTCGATTTCCGGGCCCTCGATGAACCGGGCGGTCTCCAGGCCCAGCAGTCCCCCGCCCACGACAACGGCATGACGGGTTCCCGCCGTCACGTACTTTCGGATGGCATCGGCGTCTCCGTACTCGCGGATGGTGAACACGCCGTCGAGGTCCACGTTGCGGATGGGGGGCTTGAAGCTGTCGGCACCGGTGCACAGCACCAGCTCGTCGTAGGAGATGGCCGTCCCGTTGCGCGTGATGACTTCGCGCTTCTCCCTCTCTATGCGGACCACGTCCTGGTTCTTGTACACCTGGATGTGCCGGGCGCCATACCAGGCCTGCTTGTAGATTTCCAGGTCCTGCGCGTTCAGTCGGGAGGCGAAGATCTCCGGCAGACGGATCCGCGAGTAGTATTCGAAGGGTTCCCGGGTGTAGATCTCCACCTGCAGGCGGTCCGGGTCCGGCTCCTGCGCCCGCAGCTTCGCCGCGACCATGACGCCGGCAATTCCATTCCCCACGATGAGCACGCGCCGCGGATCGGCCATCAGATCACCTCCGGGTGAGCTATTCGTGCGGACCCAGCATCGTGCGCGGGTCCAGTATCCTGTCAGCCTCCTGCGCACTGAGCACTCCCTCGGAGATGACCACCTCACGGATGGTCCGATTCTCCGCCAGTGCCTTCTGCGCCAGCTTCGCCGCGCGCTCGTATCCGATCTTCAGTGCCAGAGGGGTCACCAGGGCGAGGCTGCGCTCTATCCAGTCCCTGGCGCGCCCCGCATCCGCCTTTATCCCATCCACGCACCTTTCTGCAAGCGCCCGGCAGGTCCTGGACAGAAGAGAGAGGGAGCTGAGGGTCTCCCAGGCAATGAGGGGGAGCATCATGTTCAGCTCCAGGGGTCCCGACTGCCCGGCGAGACTCACCGAGAGGCTGGAGCCCATCACCCGTGCAGCCACCTGGATCGTCATTTCCAGTATCACCGGGTTCACCTTGCCGGGCATGATGGAGCTGCCCGGCTGCAGCGAGGGCAGCGTGATCTCCCCCAGGGCGGTGCGCGGCCCGCTGGCAAGGAGCCGCATGTCATTGGCGATCTTCATGAGGGATACAGACAGCGCGTTCAGAGCGCCCATCAGCTCCACCTGCGCGTCGCGCGCGCTGATGGCCTCGAACTTGTTCGCCGCCTCGCGGAAGGGAACGCCCGTCAGCGTCGCAATCCCCGCCGACACCCGCCGCGCGAAGTCGGGATGCGTGTTGATGCCCGTCCCAATGGCCGTGCCTCCGATGGCCAGCTCCTCCAGGGCCGGGGCGCAGCGCAGGAGAAGCTCCCGCGCCTTCTGCACCTGCCGCGCGTAGCCTGAGAACTCCTGCCCGAGTGTCATGGGGACGGCATCCTGCAGGTGGGTCCTCCCGATCTTCAGGACCGCATCAAGCTCCGCCGCCTTGTGCGACAGGCTGGCGTGCAGCGTTCCCAGCGCACTGGCCAGGCCATTGAGCTGCAGGCGGTCGGCAATGCTGATCACGGTGGGAATGACGTCGTTCGACGATTGCCCGCGGTTCACGTGGTCGTTGGGATGAACGGGCTTCTTCGAGCCCAGGGGGGAGCCAAGCAACTCGTTGGCCCGGTTGGCAATCACCTCGTTCGCGTTCATGTTCCAGGATGTGCCGGAACCGGTCTGGAAGACATCGATGGGAAAATGAGTGTCCCACTTCCCCTCGGCCACTTCCTTCGCGGCGCTCGCGATGGCTTCCGCCACCCGCGGCTCCAGGAGCCCCAGCTCGCCGTTGACGGTTGCGGACACCTGTTTGACGATGCCCAGCGCGCGCACCAGCGGGGTGGGAATGCGCAGGTCGGAGACCGAGAAGTTCTCCACCGCCCGCTGGGTCTGTGCGCCCCAGTAAGCCCAAGTCGGAACCTTCACCTCCCCCATGCTATCGGTGTCCATCCGGAAGCTCTCGCCGCTCATGCACCCTCCAAAATCATCAATTGCCGCAGTTCGTCAAACAGGCCAGAGGTGTCTTTAACATATCAAATGCCGCTCAACATTCAAATGCCGTGCCCGGCCGCACGGGTGCGGCCGGGCCGGTCGCGCCGGGGCCATGGGCCTCCTATGGCTCCGGCACCTCGGTCAGCATCTCCAGGTTGCCGCGCGCCCTCTTGTCGTTCGGATTGAGCTCCAGCGTCTTTCTGAAGCACCCGATGGCATCCATGTTCTTGTGCAAGCCCATGAATGCCAACCCCTTCAGGTAATGCCCCTCGGCCAGCCCCGGAGTGGCGTGCAGCAGCTCGTCGAGAAGGGCGAGGGCCTCCGCGTGCTTGTTCTGCTTCAGCTTCAGCTGCGCGATGTAATAGTTGGCAATGAGGGACTGCTTCGAAGCGCCGCGGAGGATCCGAAAGCCCTCTTCGGCCTCATCGTCATTGCCGAGGAACTGGTTGATGAGCCCGACGAAGTAGCTGGCCATCGCATGCCCCTGGCCCTTCATGGCAAGGAGCGTAGAGAAGCTCTCAAGGCTCTTTTCGAGCTGCCCCATCCGATAGAAGCAGACACCCATCTTGTAGTAGGCAATCCCGAAATCGGGCTTCAGGTCGATGGCGGCCTGGTAGTGGCGGGCGGCTTCGTCGAGCTGACCCGTGGCATACTTCGCCTCACCGAGGAGATAGAGAAAGAAATAGTTCTTCGAGTCCCGCGAGAGCAGCTTCTCGAACGCGGCTGCCGAGCCTTCGCGGTCACCGAGGAGATGGAGACGGATTGCTTCCGCCGTCTCTGGCTGCGTGAGATCCAGGATTTCTTTCGTGGCGCCCTGATTCTTCATATCCACCCCCTTTCGCGAGTGTTGCACTGTCTCGCTTCAATGTCCGAACGCGCGCCTCCGCGGTCAAGCGATTCCCGTCATCATTAGCGGAAATTAACGTGGCG
>JBEKVA010000316.1:0-5142 GCA_049514475.1 Spirochaetia bacterium | reverse complement strand
ATCAGGATGAGCTCCCGCGTCCCCCGCTCCCGCAGCGTTCCGATCTCCGTGACGATCGACTCCACCTCCCGGCTTGCAAGGTCCCCGCGGATCAGCGGTATGGCGCAGTAGGTGCAGCGGTTCGCGCAGCCCTCGGCTATCTTCACGTAGGCGCTCCCCGGCCAGGACAGCAGGTGCGAGCGCTCGTACGGGAGTACCCGTTCGGCTTGAAGGCCGTACGGGAGTACCCGTTCGGCTTGAAGGCCGTAGGGACGGTCGGCGGGGGCCGGGGCCACCGGCGGGGTCCGCTCGCCACCCTCGACGAGCCTGATGATCGCGCCGGGGTCCTTGTTGCCCATCATGCCGTCCAGCTCGGGAAGCTCGCGGCCCAGCTCTTCCCCGTAACGCTCGGAGAGGCACCCCACCATGATCACCTTTTTCTCGGGAAAGCGGCTTTTCAGGGCCAGGCTTGTTTCGATGGATTCCTTTTTCGCGGCCGCGATGAACCCGCAGGTGTTCACGATGAGCACCTCGGCGGCCTCCGGCTCATCGGCGAGGGACCAGCCGGCCTTCTCCAGCGCCGCGATCATGAGCTCGGAATCGACCTGGTTCTTCGCGCAGCCGAGGCTTTCGACGTGGAACAGGCGGTCCGTGGCGCGGGGGGGTGCGGCGGAGGGAAGCCTCTTAGGAGAGCGGGGTGATCTCGAGGACATACCCGCCCGCGTTCGGGTCCTTGCGCCACGCGATCATGCGGGTGGCGACCTGTCCGAGGCCGCCCAGCTCGTAGTCCTTCCCCTGGACGCGCATGCGGGCCGCCCCGGCGTTGGAGAGCCAGATCGTGAGCTGCTTCTTCGCCGTGTCGATGGTGAACTGCTCGCCCTTCTGGAAGAACCTGTCCTCCCTGTCCTTGTCATCCACCATGTAGCGGAACAGGCAGTCGTTCTTGAAGGTGAAATCCACGGTGAAAAGCCCCGGCTGCCCCGCCTGGCCGAGCACGATCGTCTTGAAGGCATCAGTGTGCACGGGGGGATTGGCACCCGGCAGGACTGCCGGCACCGTTGTATCCGTGGTATCACCCGCTGCCGCCACGGCGGCGTCCGCCGCCGGTCCGCTGGTGCGGTACAGGCCGAGGTTGGCGCGCTTCTGCTGGGAATCGACGTCGTTCCACACGATCTTCAGGTCAGGCTTGGAGTCTCCCTGGAGGTCGATGTAGCGTTCCTTCCCGAGCCCCATCTCCACGGTGCCCCCGGGGACCTTCAGCACCAGGGTGGTGCCCACGCTGACCACCAGGATGCGGTAGTTCTTGCCGCCCATGGGAACGCTGATGCCGTCGCCCTGGTTGAACCACTGCGTGCGCACCTCGTCCTGGAAGACGAAATCGGCATTCGTCCCGGGGGCCGCCTTCTGTGCGGCGCTGTTGGAGGTGGCACCCCGCGAGGCGGCGCGGTAGACGAGGTAGCCCACGGCGGCAAGGATGAGCACGGCGGCGATGGCAATCATGATGACCCGCATCGAGGGAAGCCGGGGCCGGGAGACCAGGAGCTCGTTCATCGGCAGGGGCTGTTCCTGGATCTTGATGTTGCGGTAGATGCCGATCAGCTCCTCCGGGTCCAGCCCGAGGTACTCGGCGTAGTTGCGGAGGAACCCCATGGCGTAGGTCTCCCCGGGAAACACAGAGAAGTCTTCCTCTTCAAGCCCCTTGAGAAATCGCTTCGCGACGTGGGTTTCCCGCGCCACCTGCTCAATCGTGAGGTTGTTCCGCTCGCGGGCAAGCCGCAGTTTTTCGCCGATCGATTCCATATGTCCTACTGCTCCGGGTCGAACAGCCAGTCCTGTATGACGTTGGCATACGGGGGGGCATCGTAGACGAACCGCGAATCCGGAACGCCCTGGTTGATGCGGATATTCGCGAAGTCCATGACGACCTTGTCGCCGTTGGACTGCGTGCCTTCCACCCGCCTGATCAGGGAGTCCTTCACTGACAGGATCATCTGTGAGTAGCCGGTGGCGCCCCGGGAGGAGAGCTTCAGCTTCACCACCATTTCCTTCGACCCGTCCTCCAGAGGCACCGGCGCCGGTCCCGAGAGGTACCCGATGGTGTAATTGCGCTGCATGATCGTCAGGCCCTGGCTGGTCATCATGCCCTCGATCTGGCTGGGCGTCTTCTTCTTGTACCGCTGCTCGAGGATGACCTCGTTCGCCGGCGAGTAGAAGGTGAGCTTCTCACCGTCGAAGTTCAGCACCTGCTTGGGTGGATCGTCGAAATCGATGCGCAGGTAGATGGGCGACTTGTAGGACAGCTTGCCCCGCGAAACGCTCTTCCCCTGGGTGATGGTTATTGCCGCCTCGTAGTCCTTCAGCTTGCCGAAGTTCGCCGAAAGCACGGCAAAAAACTTCTCCGCGGAGACGATTTCCGTCGCCTGCGGGAAGGCGAGAAAGGGCAGAAAGAGTGCAAATATGGCAATGGCGACAGATTTCTTGTTCAAAGCTCACCCCATACTAACGATGAGACGCAGTTTGTCAAGGCGACACTGTACCCGGTGTCATTTCAAGGCGAGGGATGCTCCCACAGGGCTCGCGCGAGAAGCCATTTCAGGGAATCCTCCGACAGCTTGAGGGTTTCGTTGCAGTCAGGACAGAAAAAACGCATCTCCCTGACGTGCGCCGAGGCGCAGGAGACGCAGTACACCTTGCCGCAATGCGGGCAGCGGCCGGCGGGCGCCTCCGCCGGCGGCTCCCCGCGGATCCTCAGGGGCGGCTGCGGCGGCAGATCGCGCTCGACCCACCACTGCCTGCCACAGACGGCGCAGGAAATCATCTTCTCGCGCTCGTCGCGGATCCGATCGAGGAGCTTGCGGGCGCGGGCGTGGCCGGGCGTGGCGACGAGCACGTCGAGCAGCAGCTCCTTCGCCTTCACGTGGTTGCCCCTCTCCCTGTGCAGCAACGCGAGGTTGACGGCGAGGTCGGCATTGCCTCTGTCCAGGGCAAGCCCGGCATTGTAGGCGGCCTCGGCGCGCGCCCGCTCTCCCTTGAGGACCGCCACGTTTCCCAGGAGGTTGTAGACCGAGGGGGAAGGATGCCCAGGCTCGACCTGGGAGAGCAGCTCCTCGGCCCGGTGAATCATGTCGACCTCGAGGCACGCGGCGGCGCAGTTTTCCTTGTACGTCGCGTTCTCCGGCTCGAAGCGGATCGCCGCCTCGTACTCGGCCACCGCCCGCGCATGCTCTCCCTGGCGGACGAGGATGTTGCCCCGCTGGTTTGCAAGCCTGCCGTTGTCGGCGGATGCCGCGACATGCCGCGCCAGCACGGCAAGAGCATCGTCGTGCCGGCCGCAAAGAGAGAGGGCCTCGGAGAGATTCAGGCTGATGTCCTGCTCGCCCGGCGCCGCGGCGTTCGCCCGCGACAGGAACGTGACCGCCGCCGGGCAGTCCCCGGCCTCCATCCGCAGTTGCCCGGCGAGGTTGTTCGTCCAGGGATCGTCCGGGGCAAGGGTGAGCGCCTGCTCCGTCACCGGCCCGGGGTCCCGGCCCAGCAGGTGGAGGGTCTCCGCGAGGCGGAACTGGTAGAGGGGGAACGAAGGCTCAAGGTCCGCGGCGGCCTGCAGCAGCGGCAGGGCATCTGCCCGGCTGCCCTTTTCCCGGTGCAGGATGCCCAGCAAGTAATGCACCGAGGCGTCGGATGTCCCCCGCCCGTAGAGGTCCGCGAGGATGGCGAACGCCTCCTCGTGCTTTCCCTCACGGTAGAGCATCTTCGCCTCAAGCGCGCGGACCTCGGGGTTCTCCGGGGCAAGGGCGCGGACACGCGGCACCACGAGAGACAGCTCGTCGAAACTCTCCTCGGCAAAAAGGAGCCGCGCGGCGCGCAGGTAGGAGTCCACCGCTTCGACTGCCATGCCCGCCCGCTCGAGGCTGCGCGCCGCATTGCGCAGGAAAAGGGGCGTGTCGGGCTGAATATCCGCGGCGCGCCGGTAGGCATCCGCCGCCTTCTGCCAGTTGCCCAGCGCGTACTCCGCGTTGCCTAGCAGGTTCAGCGCGCCGGCACCGGCGGCGATGGAGCCGTCGGAAAGGCCGGCGGCAAGGCAGTCCCGTGCCTCCAGCACCCGGTTGGAGAGGTACAGCACGTTCGCCCTTTCCGCAAGGGCCTCCGCGTGCTTCGGCTCAAGTGCGATCACGCGCTGCAGCTCCGCGAGGGCATCATCGTAGAGGGAAAGACCGAGGTAGGACTCGGCCAGGAGGAAATGCTCGCGGGCGCTTCCCTCGCGATCCTTCAGCGCCTTGCGCAGCTGCACCGCCGAGGCGTTGTGCTCTCCGGAGGCGAGGAGTGTCTCCGCCAGCCGCAGGCGCGCCACCGGAGAGACCGGCGCGTAGTAGCTCCAGCGCAGGTGCTCTTTCTCGGCGGCCATCGGGCGGGCTTCCACCATGAGCCGTCGCAGGTGAAAGGCCCCCGCCGGGGAGCCGGTGAAGTTCTGCGCGGCAAACCCGATGCCGCCCGAGGGCAGGACATCGTCCTCGACCTCCCCCACCCACTCGTCGTCGACGATGAAGGTGAAGCGCGCCCCGTTGGCCACCACCCGCAGTGTGCGGGCGCCGCCGCCGCGCGCTTCGCCCCGGGTACGGAGCTCGGGATCCACCGCCGGAAGCCGCGTCCATTCGACAAGGTGCCGGGGGTGATTGTTGAACAGCAGGTCGACGCGGAAGTTGCCCCGGGAGGAGACCAGGAAGGAATAGAAGTTCTCGTCGTTGACGTGGCGGAAGAGGAGCCCCGCGGCGCAGTGCCCGTTGGAGGCGCCCAGCTCCACCTCCGCTTCCAGCACCAGCTCGGAGAACCTCCGCTCGGGGAAGAGGGTCTCCCACGCGAAATAGTTCTCCCGGGCAAGGGTGAGGGTGTAGGAGCCCCTCTCGTAGAACGCCGCGTAGTGAGGCCCCTGCCCCGCGGGAAGCGGCTTTTCCTCGAGCCAGCGGAAGGAGGTTTCTATTCTTTCCGCCGGGCCCCGGCGCCTGAAAATGGGAAGAAGCATCAGCGTCGATTCAATACGTCAGGATGGCGGCGAGCAGCTCCAGCGGAGCCTCCCCCCGGTTCTCGATGGAATGCCCGCCGGCCCCGGTCAGCACCGCATCGCCGGGCCCGACGTCGGAGGAAACGCCCTGCTCGATCACGTGGCCT
>JBEKVA010000315.1:0-5200 GCA_049514475.1 Spirochaetia bacterium | reverse complement strand
GATCAGCCGCTCCATTTCGCGGTCGAGGTAGGTGCGGTATTTCTCCACCCGCACGTCGTCGGAGACTTCCTTCAATCTGGCCCCGTAGCCCTGGAGGGGGACAATAGACTTGCGCATCTCGAAGAGCAGGGATTCGGTGATCAGCGCCGCGACGTGTATCTTCTGCGCCTCAGCCACCGCGCCGGCGCGCAGCGCGATGTCCTCCTCCGCCTGTGCCAGCGCGATTGCCAGCCGCGTGTTCTCGATGGCGATGGCCGCCTGCGTGCTGAACATCTCCAGGAGGAACTGGTCGGTCTGGGTGAATGCCTGGCGGGGCGTGCCGGGGCCGGCCAGCTTGTTGATGGCCTCGATGGCCCCCAGCCTCTTGTCCTTGACGGTGAGGGGAACGCAGAGGATCTGCCGGCTGGTGTAGCCGGTGGCGGCGTCTATGCCCGCGTAGAAATGCTCGTCGCTGCCCGTGTCGTTGCAGATGACGGGCTTCCCGCTGGTGTGCACCCAGCCCACGATCCCCTTGTCCTTCGGGATCTCCCGGTCCTGCACTGCCTCCGCGCCCGGCCCGGTCGGCATGACGATGACCAGCGTGTCGCGTCCATGGTCATAGACGATGAGGCTCGCGCTTTCCGCCTCCACCAGCTGCGCGGCCAGGACGAGGATCTGGTGCAGCAGGTCGATGAGGTTGTACGAGCTGTTCAGCCGCATCATGATGCGGTTCAGCGCCTCGAGCCTGCCCTGCGGCTTCTCGCCGGGGCTCGCCTGCTGGATGGCCAGCGCCTCCTGCACCCGCGTTTCGGGGATCATTTTCAGCTCGGTTAGGATCTTCCCCAGGTAGAACTCGCCCCGGTGGTTGTACTTCGTGCGGGCAATGTCCAGGAGGAACGTCGTGACCCAGTCGTCCCGGCAATCCTCTCCCAGGACCTTGCGCATCTGGTAGGTGAGCGCCTTGTTCAGGTTGTCACTGCTGATATAGCCCTTTTCCACGAGAATGTCGCCAAGGTATTTTTTCATGGTGTTTCTTGATCAAATATACCCCGGACCGGGGAAAGCGCACAGCCGGTCCTTCAGCCTGGGGTTGGCAGGGGACCGTCGCGAACATGCTCGATACGGTAGATCACCCAGTCGCCGTGATCGCGCTTCAGCCAGAGCCGGTCGACCTTCCTGTGGCCCTCGAACATCGGCGTGCCCACGGAGGGGGTGCTCGCCGTATCCGGGGTCGGAGCGGGGGTCCACTTGTCGTAGGCTGCCTGAAAGACGGGCATCGGCTCGCCTTCCTCCTGGGTCACCGAAAGACCCGTCACCCCGAAGAGGCTCTGGGAGCCTGCAAGTTTCGGCCTGCCTTGCCTGTCCCATTCGGCCGCCGATAGGACGCTGGATTTTCCCTCGTACCCCTGTGTCACGCGCGAGATCACATACAGCGTGGTGACCTTGTTCAGCTCTTCCTGGCCGGCCGTGCCGATCACGGACGCCTGCATTGCCTCGTGATCGAGGCTGTTCATGCTGTCGTAAAATGTCTCCACGACCTTTTGCGGCGGGTAGCCGCGGGTGATCCGGGGCTTCAGGACATTGCCAAGGATGCTGCCCAGCAGCGCCGCGAGAATCACGGCGGCGGCAGCGGTGATGGCTGCCGTCTTCCAATGTTTCTCCCAGAAGACGCGCCTGCGGTACACTTTCTCCGAGCCCGCACGCCGGCTGCCGGCGGCCAGCAGCGCTTTCTTCTCCTGGGCGGGAGACACGGCGCGGAACAGCTCCATGGCCTGCCACGCGGAAAGACGCCTGCCCCATTCCTCCAGACTGACCAACCCCGAGCCCTGCCTGCCGAGCCCTTCCATCACCGCGGCGGAAATCTCCGGTGCCAGGGCGGGGGCGAAACCGTCGGGCGGCACCACGTCGAGCTTGCGTGCACGTTCGTGGATTTCCTCGGGGCTTTCTCCCGTGAAGGGGTATCTCCCCGTGATGAGCCCATACAGCATGACGGCGATGGAGAAGGAGGCACGCGGTTCGCCGTCCAGGTCGGGGTGGTTCAAGGTCTCGTAGGTGTCCCGCGTGAGGGCGAAGGCCGTCAGGTCCCTGATCTCGCGCATGACCGCGGGGGGGAGGAAGAGCACGTCGCCGTTGTCGCAGAAGATCACCGCATCGGCCTGCAGGGGAAACAACGGGATGCCGTCCCGCACGAGGCTGTTCAGCGCGGCGACAAGCCGGGAGAGAAGCGGGAGGGCATTGGCAAGGGGCAGCGCGAGCGCCTCTTCCAGCGGCACACCTGCCGCGTGCGGCCCGTAGAGCCAGGTGGCGCCTTCGGACTCCGTGACTCCTTCGAGCTCCCACCTGCTGATGGCTCCGCTTCCCACCCGCCAGCCCGGCGCGCCTTTCATCGACAGTATCCGGGTGAGCGCGGTCCCCCGGGCGGCGGAACCGACGAACACCCCCAGGCGGGGCACGCCGTGCACGGTCAGCTCTTTCACCACCGGGGCTGCGCCTGTCCCTCTTTCTCCCCGAACACGATAGCCGTGAAGACCTCGATCTGCGTGTCGGGGGACCTCCAGGCGTCACCCGGCAGGCCCGCCTTGCGGCAGGCGTGCGTGAGGAGGGCCTCCCGGTCCCAGCCCTGCTCCGCGGCCACCTGGGGAAGCAGGAGGCCCGAGCGGGCCCCGCGGCGCACCAGGACACCGTGCAGCCCCACCTGGACGCATCCCGGATCAGGGACGCGCTCGAAGGGTGAGAGCACCGAGATCTCGATGCTCACCTTGTCCCACTCGGCGGGCTGCAGGGGGGGGAACCGGGGGTCCTCGAAGGCGCTGGACTGCGCAACTTCCCTGACGGTGTCGATGAGCGGCCGCGCGGCGGTGATGTGCCCTATGCAGCCCCGCAGCGTGTCGCCGATCTTCAGCGTCACGAAGGCGCCGCAGCGCGCGCTGAGGGCGGGTGTCGGAGCGGGGTAGCAGGGCGGCCGCTGCCCGAGCCGGGCTGTCACCGCCTCCCGGGCAGTCTGGAGAAGTATCTGTCTATCCGCTGCGCCCAGCGTGAAGATCATCCTTGCATGCGCTTGTCTTTTTCAATGCTCACCGCAGCATAATGCACTATTCTCATCGGGTCGTCATCCCTTCCCAGGGAGCTCCCGCGCGCAAGCACACGCGCCCGGCAGCCCTCCCCGGCCAGGGAAATCATGGCGGCAATTCCCGCGGCGCCGCAGGTGCTGATGCGCCGCTTCTCCGCGGCGGCCAGCACTCCCCTCCCGTCACTCTGGGCCAACAGCTCCTCCAGCGCGGTGTTCTCAGCGCCGATGTCCTTGCCGGTCATATAGGAGGCCATGTTGGCGGACACGATGAATGCAGTGCCCTCCTCCCGGCCGGCGAAGACAAGGGCCAGGCACCTGCTGAGGGCTGCCACGGAGGAGGCGCCGGCATTTCCCACGAGGACGGGCACGATGGAAAGCCCGGGGAACAGCCTCGCGAGGAAGGGAAGGTGGACCTCGAGGCAGTGCTCCTCGAGGTGGGGAATGTCGCTGCGGCGGAAGAGGGGGTCCGCGGCGCACAGCGCCGCCACCGCGTCCGTGTCCACGGGCAGGTCACCCAGCGGCGTGGCAAATCTCTCTGATTCCGGGAGGAATATGCCTTTCTGCGAATCGCGGTGCACCGGCCCGATGAGCACGGCGGTGTGCACGCGGCGCCTGGCGATGGCGCGGAAGGCCGCCGCCATCACCTCCCCGGCATACTCGTAGCCGGCGTGCGGACAAATGACGGCGAAGCTCGCGCCCTCGGGAACGGCCGAGCGTGCCAGCAGCTCGTCGACGAGCGCGGCAAGCGCCTCCCGTTTTGCGGGGTAGAAGAGGCCATCAACGATGGGTGGACGGATGCTCGCCTTGAGCGGTGTGACGCTCATATCAGTAAAAAGTATCGTGGAATGACAGGGGGATTGCAAGTCGGGACCTTCCGCTCCTGGCGGAGTCATCCGCTCCTGGCGGAGTTCGCCGGTCTTGACTTAACCCCCCATCCGCCCTATGTTCGACACGTTGTCGGCGCCGCCGCCAGGATCGCGACGAGAGGAGAACAGAAAGGTGAGGTTCGTTCCGCGAAAGCTGTTCCTGACCCGCGGGGTCGGGAACAACAAGGAAAAGCTCAACAGCTTCGAGATGGCACTGAGAAACGCCGGCATCGCGCACCTGAACATCGTCCGCGTTTCTTCGATCTTCCCCCCGGGCTGCAAGATCGCCAGTCCCGAGGAAGGTCTCGCCGCGCTGGAGGCGGGCGAGGTGACCTTCGTGGTGCTTGCCGAGATGGCAACCAACGAGCCGGGCCGGCGCATAGCCTCTTCCATCGGAATTGCCATCCCGGCGGACACGAAGATGTATGGCTACCTCTCCGAGCACCACACCTACGGACAGACGGAGAAAGAGGCGGGGGACTACGCGGAGGACCTGGCTGCCTCCATGCTCGCCACGCTGCTCGGCGTTCCCTTCGACCTGGACAAGGACTACAACGAGCGCCGCGAGCAGTACCGCATGGGCGGGCACATCGTCGACAGCACGAGCATCACCCAGACAGCGGAAGGCGCGTCCGGCAGCATGTGGACGACGGTCGTCTCCGCGGCGGTCCTCCTGTAATGATCGCAACCGTGCTGGCACAATTGGCACGGGCAGTTGCGGGCCTCCATACCGCGCTTCGCGCGGTGTGCATATGAAGGGGCGACGGCTCGACCCCGCGCCCATCACGGGCGGCATCGGGATCGAATCGCTCGTCGACGATTTCTTCCTTTCTTACAATGCCGGGCGGCTGCGTGAGGCCTGCCGGATCTACGCGGACAAGATGCTGGAGCCCGACGTCACCGTAGGGCTCACCATCAGCGGCGCGCTCACGCCCACGGGCCTGGGCTACGCGGCATTCGTTCCCCTGATCGAAGCGGGATTCGTCGACTGGATCGTCTCCACGGGCGCGAACCTCTATCACGACATCCATCGCTCGCTCGGGTTCGCCTTGCACGGCATCTCCCCGAACGTGGACGACGTCGCGCTGCGCCGGGAAGGGATCATCCGGATCTACGATATCATTTTCGACGCCGAGGTGCTCTTTAAGACCGACGACTTCATCTCCGAGGTCCTGAAATCGGAAGAGTTCCAGAAACGCATGTCCACCGCCGAGCTTCACGGACGCCTGGGGCGGTACGTGCGCGAGCGGGAGAAGCTGCTGGGCACGAAGTACCGCTCGCTTAT
>JBEKVA010000314.1:0-5202 GCA_049514475.1 Spirochaetia bacterium | reverse complement strand
ATCAGTCGGGATCCCGACCTACGAGAAGCAGGGCTTCGACCTCTTCCTCACCCGGTTCGGGGACCACTACCGGGTGGAAGTGCTGAGCAAGGAGGGGGCGGCACTGGCCGACGACCTTGCTCCCCTGCTGGTGCCCTGCGACTGCCCCGGGGACCCCGTTGTCCACTTCAAGAACAAGCTGAAACAGTCGGTGAGCGGCATCCGGGAGATCTTCCACGGCGCATACAATCACCCGGTGTGGGCGAAGACGGCAAAGGAATGCCACTCCTGCGGCACGTGCAACATCGTCTGCCCCACCTGCTACTGCTTCGACGTGGAAGACCGCACCACCCTCGGCTCCGAGGAGGGGGTGCGGATGCGCACGTGGGATTCCTGCCAGTTCATCTCCTTCACCGCGGTGGCGGGCGGAGAGGCCTTCCGGGAGAAGCGCACCGACCGCGTGCGCCATCGCATGTCGCGCAAGTTCGCCTACATCACCGATGAGAAGGGACAGCCCTTCTGCGTCGGGTGCGGCAGGTGCGTCCGGCAGTGTACCGCGTCCATCAACATCGTCGATGTGATGAACGCCCTTCTATAGGAGGAGGACGGGGCGATGGAGATGAAGAATATCTACGTTCCCGAGGTCGCGCAGGTGGTCCAGGCCGAAACGGTGACGGCCCTGGAGAGGTTCTTCGAGATCCGTCTGCCCGGAGGGAGGGACCTCGGTCACCAGCCGGGACAGTTCGTGCAGGTCTCGCTGTTCGGCATCGGGGAAGCGCCCATTTCGATCTGCTCCTCCCCCGTGAAGAAGGGAAGCTTCGAGATGGTGGTGCGCCGGGTGGGCAACGTCTCAGAGTCGCTTCACCTTCTGAAGGCCGGCGACCAAGTGGGGATCCGCGGCCCATTCGGGAAGGGCTTCGACACGAAGGAAATCGAGGGAAAGGACATCATCTTCGTGGCCGCGGGGCTGGGACTCCCTCCCCTTCGCTCACTCATCAACACCCTGATCCACGACGGTAACCGGGGGAAGTTCGGCCGTGTGATCATCCTCTACGGCGTGCGCTCTCCCGCGGAGTTCCTCTTCACGGAGGAAAGGCGGGCGTGGGAGACGCGCAAGGACATCGAATACAAGGTGACCGTGGACCGCGGAACCCCGGAGTGGAAGGGAAACGTCGGGGTCATCACGACGCTCATCCCCGACCTGAAGCTCGACCTGGGCAGGACGGTAGCCGCCATCTGCGGCCCCCCCGTGATGTACAAGTTCGCTCTTCTCGCGCTGCGCTCGAAGGGGCTGCGGGATGACCAGATCTACGTCTCACTGGAGCGGCGCATGAAATGCGGCGTGGGCAAATGCGGCCACTGCCAGATCAACAATGTTTATGTCTGCCAGGAAGGCCCGGTGTTCAACTACGCGAAGATCAGGGACCTGAAGGAGGCCATTCAATGAGCAGGCCCAAGGTCGCATTCTTCGACTTTACCTCCTGCGAAGGCTGCCAGCTTTCCAAGCTCAACCTGGAGGAGGACCTGCTGGGCATCCTCGAGCTGGTGGAGATCGTGAACTTCCGGGAAGCCATCTCCGACCGCCGGGACGACTACGAGATAGCGTTCGTCGAGGGATCGATCAGCACGCCGCACTGCGTGGAGCGGATCCATAAAATCCGCCGGCAGGCGAAGATCCTCGTGGCCCTGGGCGCCTGCGCGCACATCGGCGGGGTCAACGCCATCAGGAACCGCATGAACATCGACGCCGTGAAGGAGGAGGTGTACGGGAAGGACAAGTACCTCTTCCCCTCCATCAAGGCGCAGGCGGTCTCCGACGTGGTGAAGGTGGACTTCTACGTTCCTGGCTGCCCCATGGACAACCAGGAGTTCAAGCGCATCCTCTCCGCCATCCTCACGGGACAGCGCCCCTTCATCCCCGAGTACGCTGTCTGCGTGGAGTGCAAGGCGCACGAGAACGAGTGCCTGTACGACTCCGGCACCGTGTGCATGGGCCCTGTCACGCGCGCCGGCTGCGGCGCGGCATGCCCGACCAACGGGCACTTCTGCTTCGGCTGCCGCGGGCTTGTCCCCGACCTGAACCTGAACGCGGCCCGCGACGTGATGGAAAAATACAAGCTCTCCCTGCACCAGATCAGGAACCGCTTTACCATGTTCAACTCCAACTACGTGCAGCTGGAGGAGAAGCGCGATGAGTGACATGAACCTCAACATCGAAGTCCCCTACGTCACCCGCGTCGAAGGGCACGGAAACATCGTCATCGACATGAAGAAGGGCACGCTGGTCACCTCCCACCTGCAGGTGGTGGAGCCGCCGCGCTACTTCGAGGCCATGCTCAAGGGCTACCCGTACACCGACGTGGCGCTCATCACCTCCCGCATCTGCGGCATCTGCTCCGTGGGCCACCAGATGACCTCGCTGAAGGCAACGGAGAAGGCGCTGGGCATCCCGGTGAGCGAGCAGACGGTGCTGCTGCGCAAGCTCCTGGTCTACGGGGCCACCATGCAGAGCCACGTGCTGCACATCTACTTCCTGGCGGCTCCCGATCTCCTCGGGGCGCCGTCGGTGATCCCGCTCGCCGCGACGCACCCGGACGCGGTGAAGCGGGCGCTGCGCATGAAAAAGCTCGCCAACGACATCTGCGACCGGCTGGGAGGCAGGACCATTCATCCCAACAGGCTGGTGCCGGGCGGATTCACGCGCCTTCCCACGCGGGAGGAATTGTCGTGGATCCGCGACATGCTGGAAAAGCAGATGGTTCCGGATGCGAAGGCGTCCCTGGAGCTTCTGAAGGCCCTGGCGCCGAAGTTCCCCGGCTTCGAGCGGGAGACCGAGTACATAGGCCTTGCCGACGCAAAGGAATACGGGTTCTACGACGGGGTAATCGCCTCGACGGACACCGGGAAAATACCGGTCGACGACTACCTCTCCGTCACCAACGAGTTCGTCGTTCCCCATTCCACCTCGAAGCACTGCCGACACGCCCGTTCCTCCTATTTCGTGGGAGCGCTGGGCAGGTTCAACAACAACTACGCGCTCCTCAACCCCCTGGCCAAGACCGTTGCCGCCGCGCTGGGGCTGAAGCCCGTGGTGAAAAACCCGTTCCTGAACACGGCCGTGCAGCTCGTGGAAACGGTGCACGTGGTGGAGGAGTCCCTGAAGCTGATCGATATGGTGCTGAGCGCGGGAATCAAGGACGAGAAGCCTGCCATTCCGGCACACCTGCACGACGGGCGCGGCGCGGAAGCCACCGAGGTGCCCCGCGGGATTCTATTCCACGACTACACCTACGATAACCGCGGCCAGATCGTAAAAGCCAACTGCATCATCCCCACCACGCAGAACACGCAGTGCATCGACGATGACATGAAGGAGCTGGTGCCCTGGATGATCGGCAAGGGCTATACGAAGGACCAGATGACCCTCACCCTGGAGATGCTGGTGCGCGCCTACGACCCCTGCATCTCCTGCTCGGTGCATTTCCTCGACGTGGAGTTCCGCCAGTGACGATAGTCGGCATAGGAAACACCGAGATGGGTGACGACGGGATCGGGGTGCTGCTGACGCAGATGGCAAGCGAGCGGCCTCCGGCGGGAGGCTGGCCGCTGTCCGTGGAGTTCGTCTGCGCGGGGCGCGACCCGGCCCTCGCCGCTGCCCTCCTGGCGGAAGGAAAAGAGCTCCTTCTGATCGACGCGGTGGACATGAAGGACGCGCCGGGATCATGGCGTGTCTTCTCCCCCGGCGAGCTGGCCCCGGGAACGGCTCACGCGCCGGCCGGCTCATCACACACTCTTTCCATGGACGAGGTCCTGGAGCTGGCCTGCAGTCTTGGGTGGGCGGACCGTCTGCGCATCCTCGGCATCCAGGCGGGGGACGTGCGTCCCGGTCGATTCCTTTCACCCGGCGTGCGGCGGTGCATGCCGGAGGTCCTGGCCCGAATCAGGGAAGAGGCGGAGGCGCTGTCATGAAGCAGATCCTGATTGTCGACGACGACAGGGACGTATTCGAATCCATGAAAATCGTTCTGGTGGCCGAGGGGTATGCGGTGGACTGGGCCACCAACGGCGCCGAGGCCATCCAGAAGGCGAAGGCGTGCAAGCCTGACCTCATGATCCTCGACGTTATGATGAACAGTGACGATGAAGGCTTCCAGGTGACCTACAAGATGAAGCAGGACGCCGATCTCGCCTCCATCCCTATCGTCATGGTCACCAGCGTCGGCTCCCGCACCGGGTTCTCCTTCAACCGCACGCGCGACGAGGATTTCCTGCCGGTGAACGAGTTCCTGGAAAAGCCGGTGGATCCCCGGGTGCTCGTCGACAAGGTCCGCGAGAACCTGGGGCATTGAGAGAGCCGCGGGCGCTCCCGCCCGCGGGCAGGCCGGTTTCTATCCCCCCAGCACCGTCTGCTCGATCCGCCTCACCTGCTCCCGGTAGAGAGAGACGATCTGCGTCCCGTAGTCGGCGATGAGCTGGATGATATTGCGCGGCTTCTCCCCGTCATCGCGGCCGTTGATGCGGTCCCCGGCATCGCCGAGACCGGGCAGGATGTAGGCTTTCGAGTTCAGGACGGGATCCATCCAGAGGGTGTAGATCTCCGCCGTGTCCAGGGCGCGCACGATCCGCAGGGCGCCCTTGAGCACCGAGATGACGTTGAAGAACTTGATCGAGCGTGGCCGCACGCCCTTCTCCAGCAGGTACTTCACCACCGTGACGAGGCTTCCCCCCGTGGCGTTCATGGGGTCGGCGAAGAACAGGTCCCTGCCGTCGAGGGCGGCGGGATCGAAATAGGAGCGGTCGAGGTCGAGCACGTACTCCATGTTGCTCTCGAGCTTCGTATCGTCGCGGGAAATCTTGAAAAGGGCGAAGGGCGTGACGTAGCCGTGGGAGGAGTATTCCTGGATTTCCTTTGACATGATCATTGCGGGAAGGAGCGCGCCGCGGAGCATGACGCACATCACGGCATTCTCGATGCGCTCGTCCACGTCGGGGATCTTGTGCACGGCGAAGTTCTGCACCGGCAGGGTGACCGGCGTCTTCACTACTATGTGGTTCTTCTTCTGGCTGCGCGCCGAGCCGACAGCGAAATTGAACAGAAGCTCGTAGGCGCGCTGCGTGTAGTAGACGAACTCGGGATGCTCGGTACGCTCGTCGCGCAGCTTTGCGATCAGCCGCGACACCTCCCCGTGCACCTCGCGGGGAGTCTCGAAGGAATACACGTGG
>JBEKVA010000313.1:0-5213 GCA_049514475.1 Spirochaetia bacterium | reverse complement strand
GCTGTCCATGAGCCTCACCAGTGACTGCGGCTCCAGGAAGAGCACCTGGTGGCAGACCACGTTGTCCAGTCCTTCGCCGTAGATCACCGCGTCGGTCAGAAGGATGCTGTCCCCCGGCTGGTTGAAGCGGGCCAGCACGGAGTCGATGACCGGCAGGCACATGTCGATGCTGATCTCGGGGACCTCGGGGCTGACGTTCAGGTGGTCGGCGTCAGCCATGGCGTTGATGAAGCAGGAAGCAAGGATGTTGCCCATCTCCGACAGGGCGGAGAGGTCGAGCCCCCCGCGATCGCGCAGCGTGCCGGGCACGCGGCCATGGAGAAGGTCATCCATCGCGAGAAGGTTCGCCTCGGGGAGGATCATCAACACGCCGCCGCCCAGGTCACCCTGCAGCCCGACGTAGATCCCCCCGACGGTGCATTCTTCGCCGCCCATCAGGCGGGCCACGTCGGTGAGCGGGACAAGACGCGACTCGGGGAAGCTCACGCGGATCTCCCGCCCCGTGAACTGCGAAAGGGACATCGAAGCCTGGATGGCCCCCGTGTTGTGGACTTCCTCCAGCAGGCGGCCGCCGCTTCCTGTCACTCTCCGGGCCAGCTCTTCGATCGACGGGTCGGTCGGTGTCGGGGCTGCCTCGGTGACCGCCAGTGTCGGGGCTGCCTCGGTGACCGCCGGTGTCGCGGCAGGCTTGGGCGACGGCTGCGGCTGCGCCGGTTGCGCGGCGGCACCCTGTGTCTGCGCCGGTTGCGCGGCGGCACCCTGGGGTTTCGCGGCGTCCGGGCGCAGCGCGACGGGTGCCTCCGCGGGGGTACCCCGCAGGGCTGCCACGTCGAAAATTCCCGCCCCCCTCCCGCTTCCCCTTCCATTTCCGTTGTGGGAGTGGAGGCTGATGAGGGTCTCGACATCGACGATCAGCGCAATGGTGCCGTTGCCGAGGATCGAGGCCCCGATGAGCCCATCGACTTCCTTGTAGTGGCGGCTGAGGCTCTTGATGACGACCTCACGCGTGCCGTGGATCTTCTCCACTTCCAGGCCGATCTTCATGCCCTCGAAATCCACCACGACTACCGGCAGCCCTTCCTTGGAAACCCGCTGCACGGCGGCCCCGCCGTCCTTCAGCGCGTCCCCCAGGTTGACCAGTGCGAGCACCTCGTTCCTCAACAGGATGACCCGCCGCGTGCCGACGGTGTTCATGATGGAATCTTTCGTCTTCAGGATTTCCCGCACCGTTGACAGTGGGATGGCGTAGGTGGAGCCCGACACCTCCACGAGCACCGCCGTGATGATGGCCATTGTCAGCGGGAGGGTGATGGTCACCGTGGTGCCCGCGCCGGGCTTGGAGCGGACCCGCACGCTGCCGCTCATCTCGTCCACCGCACGCTTCACCGCGTCCATGCCGACCCCGCGGCCGGAGATGTCGGAGACGGTGCGCGCCGTGGAGAAGCCCGGCAGGAAGATGAAGCCGAAAATTTTCTCCGCGCTCGCGCCGGGGACCTCCTCGCGGGTAATCAGGCCCTTTTCCAGGGCCTTCTTCAGAATGGCGTCCCTGTCCAGGCCGTTGCCGTCGTCCCCCACCTCGATGCAGATGTGGTCGCCCTCCTGGTAGGCGCCCAGGCGGATGGTGCCCGCGGCGCTCTTGCCCGCCGCGAGACGCTTCTCGGCGGATTCCAGGCCGTGATCAACGGCGTTGCGCACGAGGTGCACCAGCGGTTCGCCGATGCGGTCGATGACCTTCTTGTCGATTTCCGTCTCCTCGCCGAAGACGTCCAGGGTGACCGCCTTACCGCCCGCCTTTGCAAGGTCACGCACGACGCGGCGGAAACGGTTGAAGACGCTTGCAATCGGGAGCATGCGCGCCTTCATGATCCCGTCCTGCAGGTCACGGGTGATCGCGGACAGCGCCTCGGTCTTCTCCTCCAGGTCGTAGATGAACTTCGTCTTCCCGTACTGCTCACGGAGCTGCTGGGTGGTGGCGACAAATCCCGAGTTGTGGATCACCAGCTCACCGACAAGGTTCAGCAGGGTGTCCAGCTTCTGAACGGAAACGCGTACCACTTCCTCGGGCCGCGCGTTGTGGACGATCTGCTCCACGGATTCCTTGCCCGCGGCCGCTCCTGGCGGCATTCCGGCAGCCGCTCCTGGCGGCATTCTGGCGACCGCTCCTGGCGGCATTCCGGCGGCAGAGGGCGCCTCCTCGGGCTCGGCCTCCCGCTCAGGTTCTTTCGCCGGCACCAGGAAGACCGAGACCTGGTCGATTGCCACCAGGGCGGGCAGAGTGTCAGGGGCGGAGGCGGTCTCGATGGTCACGGTGTACTGGAAAGGCGCGTTGCTGTCGCGCAGGACCTCGGGGTCGGGATCCATTGTAACGATCCTGCCTTGCCGTTCGAGGCGCGCTTTCACGAGGAAGGAGCGCAGGTAAGCTTCGCGCGACTGGCCCTCGATGCTCACTGCCAGCTGGCAGCTCACCTGCGGCCCCTCCGGCGCTGCTGGCGCCGCTGGTGCGGGTGCCGGTGCGGCAGGCTTCGGCGCTGCAGCAGCGGCCGCCGGAATGCCACCCGCGCGCTCCTGGCGCGCTTGAGCGGCCACGGACACCTTTGCCTTCTGCGCGCCCTCCCCTGCCACCTGCTGGAGCTTGTCGAGGAACTCGGCGACGCCGGCAGCAGACACGTCGCCGCTGTCGGTGAACGCTTCGATCATTGTCCGGCAGAGATCCAGGCCGTGAAACAGGATGTCCCCCAGCTCAGGGTCGTACGCCCTATGCCCGTCGCGCACGTCGGAAAGAGAGGACTCCAGGTCGTGGGCCACCTTCTGCAACGCGTCGAAGCCGATGAAGCCGGCTGAGCCTTTCAGCGTGTGGATCGCACGGAAGAGGCTGTTCAGCTGCTCCCGGTCCTGAGGGTTCGTTTCGAGGGCGAGCAGGCATTCCTCCCACTCGCGGAGCTGGTCGCTCGCTTCCTCGCTGAAGATCGCCAGATACTCGGGCTTGACGTCCATGCGGGTGTCTCCGTTTTTTGCCTGTGCACGTGCCGCCGGCCTAGGCCTCGGTCAGCATACCTTCGACCGAGTCGGTCTCCTGGAGGGTTTCCTTTTCCTCGACCGCAATGCTGATCTCGATGGGCCCGTACTGGGTGATGAGGCCCAGCACGAGGGCAGGCTTCGGCACCAGGTGAACACTCAGGTTCGTGCCCGCCGCAATGGCGGGAGTGGTGATGTTCAGGATCTGGTCACGCCTCTGGTTCAGCAGGGAGGTCGCGTTACCGGTGATCATGTTGGCCACCTCGCCGAGGGCATCAAGGAACATGATCTTCTTCTCCTGCGGCGACTTGCCCTCCAGCAGCTTGTCCACCAGCCGCTCGGCCAGGGTTCCGTCGAGGCTGTAGACGATCTGTCCGGTGAGGAAACCGTAGATCCCGATGATGATGGACACCCCGTAGGAGGGCTCGGCCTTCGCCTTGTAGGAAAGGTGACCGCGCCTGACCTCGATGCCGGTGATCTGCGTGACGACGCGCATGGCGGCTTCGACGAAGGGATTGACGTGCTTCGCGTTGATTTTTAGCATGACGAGTCCTTTCTATTGGAGCGCTTTTTCGACGGCGGAGATGATTCTCTCCTTGGTGAACGGCTTCACCACGAAGTCGCGGACCCCCAGCGCAATGGAGTCCAGCAGCATCTTCTCCTGCCCCAGCGCGGTCACCATGACGATGCGGGCGTTCGGATCCTTGGCCAGGATCTCCCGCGCGGCCTCCAGCCCGTCCTTCACCTTCATCGTGATATCCATGGTGACGAGGTCGGGTTTCAGCTCCCCGTACTTGGTCACCGCCTCAGCCCCGTTCGTCGCCTCGCCCACGATCTCGAATCCGTTTGGCATCAGCGTGTCCTTGACGATCATGCGCATGAAGTTCGCATCGTCGACAACCAAGACCCTTTTTCCCATGTGTGCTGTCCTCCCGTCGATTAGGAATCTCCGCATTGAGATAAGCAATTGCCATGCCAAACGGATGCGGCGGGAGAATGAGAAAAATCGTGAGAAATACCCTTATTTTGCTCGAATAGTCACTTTTACTGCGGAAGCGGACGCATGTGCGGCGGAAATCGCCCTTTCGGCGGAATAGCGTGGCGTTCGGCGGAACATGATGTTCCAGCCTGATGGAACATCTGGAACATCAAGCGCGGGATTCGATCCTGTACTTTTTCATCTTTCTCCAGAGCGTGTTCCTGCCCATTCCCAGCGCCTGGGCGGCCCGGGTCTGGTTGCCGCCCGCGGCCTGCAGTGCCTGCAGGATGGTCTCTTTTTCCGAGATCTGCCTGGTCCCGCTGACGCGCTCCTCGGGCCGGGAAAGCGTCGGATGGTCCCCGCCCAGGGTGAAAATGGCGCGGAACTCCTCCACCGAGAGGAGGGGAGAGGAGGAAAGGGTGACCACGCGCGCAATGAGGTTTTCCAGCTCACGGATGTTGCCCGGCCAGTCGTGGTCGAGAATCATCTGCAGCGCCTCGGCGGAGAGGGTCTGCGCGTCCCGTCCCACTTTGCGCCCGTACAGGGTGAGGAAATGCCGGCACAGCGGAACGATGTCATCGCGGCGCTCCCGCAGCGGCGGGATGACCAGCGGGATCACGTTCAGGCGATAGTAGAGGTCTTCACGGAACTTGCCTTCCTTAATGAGAGCGGCAAGGTCCCGGTTGGTGGAGGAGAGGATGCGCACGTCAACGCGGCGCACCGAGGCGCTTCCCACGCGGCGGATCTCTCCCTCCTGCAGCACGCGGAGCAGCTTTCCCTGGAGGAGCAGCGGCATATCGCCGATCTCGTCCAGCAGGATGCTTCCGCCGTCGGCTTCCTCGAAAAGCCCCTTGCGCTCGGTCGCCGCCCCGGTGAATGCCCCCTTCGCGTAGCCGAAGAGCTCGCTCTCCAGAAGCGCCTCGGGGAGGGCGGCGCAGTTGATGGCGATGAATGGACGCGCGGAGCGCGGTCCGCGGAAATGGATGGCGCGCGCCACCAGCTCCTTGCCGGTGCCGCTTTCCCCCTGGATGAGGATGCCGGTATCCGAGACGGCGACCACGTCCACCATTTCCAGGATGCGCCGCATGGCGGGGCTTTCCCCGACAAGGCTGTGGGGGGCATAGCGTTCGCCGACTTCCTTGCGGAGATTGCTCACCTCGCTTTTCAGGGTCCGCCGCTCCATGGCCCGTTCAACGGTGAGCAGCAGTTTCTGCGTGGC
>JBEKVA010000312.1:0-5222 GCA_049514475.1 Spirochaetia bacterium | reverse complement strand
AGCTGGTAGTCCACCATGACCAGGTCGTGGAGGGACTCGTCGAAGGCCGCCAGGCCTTCGCGGCCGGTGGTCGCGATGTCCACCGTGTAGCCCTCGGCCATCAGCTTCGTGCGCACCAGCCGGGAGAGACCGGGGTCATCCTCGACGTACAGTATCCGCAACCCTTCGCTCACATTGCCCCCAATCCCTCGCGCAGCCGCAGGAGGAGCTCCCGCGCGTGCCAGGGCTTGGGAAGAATGATGCACGGCTCGACGGCGTCCTTCTCCTTCTCGTCGAAGCTCCACGTGTATCCGCTGCAGAGGATCGCCGGCAGCCCCGGTGAGCGCTGGCGGATGCGCGCCAGGGCCGCCCTGCCGCCCATGCGGGGCATGACGTCGTCCAGCAGGACGAGGCTGATGCGGTGCCCCTCGCGCTCGAAGATATCCACGGCCTCCTGGCCGTCGCGGGCGGTCAGCACGAAAAAGCCCTCGCGGGTGAGAATCTTCACGGCCAGCGTGCGCAGGGCCTCATCATCGTCCGCGACGAGGATCGTGGGACCGGCCTCGACCGCGCGGGGCGTGGGAGCGGGCTGCGCCGCGGGGAGCTCCTGCCTCGGTGGCACGACGGCCGCGAGGACGTTTGCCGCCTCCGCGTGGGACGGGAGGGAAATGACGAACGTGGTGCCCGGCCCGTGGCCTGGCTCCAGGGAGATCTCCCCCCCGAAGCGCTTCACGATGCCGTGCGCGAGGGAGAGCCGCAGACCCTGGCCCTTGCCGCCCTGTGTCCGCGAAAAATAGGGCTCGAAAATGTGGGCGCGCTCCCCGTCGGCAATGCGGGGGCCGGTATCCGAGACGCGCAGGAACACTCGTCCCGCCGTGCCCCGGTCGGACGGTGCGGCGAGGGTGGTCAGCGTGATGCTCCCGCCACCGGGCATCGCCTCGATGGCGCGGGTGCACAGCACGGAGACGACCCGGGCCATCTGCCCCGCGTCCGCCAGGACAGACGGGAGGTCCCCGCCGGGGGTGAAGCGCACCTCGATGCCGGGGCCCGCCTGCGTCCGCAGCTCGCCCAGCAGCGGCGCCAGGACCGCGTTCAGATCGAGCAGGCGCGGGAGATACGAGGAGCGGCCGCCCACCAGGAGCAGGTCCGCCACCATGGCGGCGGCCCGCGCGGCGGCGTCGCGCACCTCCGCGAGGTGGGCGCGGGTTTCCGTACCGGCATCCTTTTCGACAAGGCCCATCTCGGTATACCCCTGGACGACGAGCAGGATGTTGTTCAGGTCGTGCGCAATGCCCCCTGCCAGACGGCTGACCGCATCCATGACCTGCGGATCCTGCCCCTCGGAAGCCGGTCGCGGACCGGCAGCCGGTTCCGCGGATCCCTGCGCGGGAGAGTGAAGGTGACTGGCCATCTGTCGAATGAACCGCATGGCGAGGTCTCTGATCATACCTGCGCGGGCCCCGCTCCGCAATGGAGGCCCGGCAGCAAAAAATGAGCGCTCATGCCGTCTCCCCCGCGCTGAAGTGGATCCTGTACTCGGTGCCGCGCACCGTCCCTGAGACCTGCATCCTTCCGCCGCATTCCTCGACAATGCCGCGCGCGGAGGCCAGGAGGAGATCTGCCAGCGGGGAGATCAGCGCGCGCTCCTCCTCGCTGGCCGCCGGGCCGGTGTCGGCCATGCACAGCACGACGTAGCTGCCCGCCGCGCGCGAGGCGTGGACCGCCTTGTAACGCAGGCTGCGGGTGCAGAGCGTGAGACGCCCGCCGTCGGGCATCGCCTCGCGCGCCGCGCGGGCCAGGGCGAGCACGAGCTGCTCGATGCGCGGGGCGCGGGCCGTGATGGACAGAGGACCGGGGGCGAGGTCCACGGCCACCTCGATCCGGGGACCGACGCTGCAGTGCAGCAGGGGAAGAGCGGACTCGATGACACGGTTCACGCTGACCCGGGGCTTCACGGCCGCCATGGGCTTCGTGAGCGTCAGGCGCTGGCGCGCGCGGGCTCCTCGTCCCTCGTCGGGCTCGAAGGCCAGCTCTGCCGTGATGGCCGCGTAGGCTGCCGCCCACCCCGCATCCTCACCTGACCAGCCGCCATTCGTCTCCTGCTCCTGCATGGTCCCCTCCTCTAGCCTGTGCCCGGGACGGGCATGGCCGCAGCCGCAGTGCGCGATGTGCCCGGGACGGGCGTGGCCGCAGCCGTCGCGGTGGATGTGCCAGGGACGGGCGTGGCCGCAGCGTGCGATGAGGGCGCGCAGTCTGGAAGCCGCGTCCGCACCTTGCTCCATCGCGCAAGCACCTGGGCGTTGACGTCCGCCACGGCGACCTTCCCCCCCTCCGCGGCGCGGCACAGCGCTGCCAGGGCCGAGAAGCAGCGGCCGATCTCCGCGCAGAGCGCGCGCTCGAGGCTCACCTTCCCCCCGGCGCCTTCGGCGGCGGTGGATTCCCGTGCCGGCGCCGGCTCGGGGCTGGCGGGCCGGGCCCGCTTCAGGGGATCGAGCTCCGCGGGCAGATCGATCACGATTTCGTACGGCTCGAAGACCCTGATGGCACCCGTGATGTTCTTCACGGTGATGTGCCCGATCTCGCGGGCGTGGACCGAGTCTTTCACCTTTTCGTGGATGCGGTCCGAGATGAGGACCGACCCGGGCTGCGCGGAGGACTCCAGGCGGGAGGCGATGTTCACCGCGTTGCCCAGGACGTCCCCCTGCTCCTTGCGCACGACCTTTCCCGAGTGGATGCCAATGCGGATGACCACCCGGTTGTTCTCGTCGCGGTAGCGGTTGAAACGCCGCAGCGACTTCTGCAGGCGGATGGCCGCCAGGACGGCGTCCAGGGGCCGCTGGAAGACGAACATGTGGCCGTCACCCATGCGCTTGATCAGCTCCCCGGTGTGCCCTTCAACGTGGGCAAGCAGGATTTTCTCGTACTCTTGCAGCAGGCTCGAAAGCTGCATGGGGGTGAGGATCTGCGCTTTCTTCGAGTACCCCTGGATGTCGGAGAAGAACATCACCAGCTCCTGGACGTTCTCCCGCTCGAACTGGAAGGCGCTTCGCTCTGTGCTCAGCGCGACCGCGGCGTTCTCCTCGGGGGTGAGCAGGTCATCGTCCTCGTCAGGGGCGCCCCCGCGGAGGGCGAAGACAGTCTCCAGCGTTTTCTCCTGCAGCGCCGGCTCCGTGCCCGCCGCCAGGAGCATGCGGAGCGCCTCCTGGACCGCCGGGTTGGCCGACGGCAGCAGGGCTCCGAGTGCGGGCAGGAGCGTTTCTTTCAGGGACCCGATCAGCCGGCGCAGCATATCGATGACCGCCTCGTCGCCGTCCGAGGAGAGAAAGTCGTTCAGCACCTTGGGCGCATAATCGTCGCCCAGCTTGTACAGCATCAGGGCGGCCGAGCGCCGGCTGGGCTCGTGATCCCCCCGCAGGATGCGGTAGAGAAACTCCACGGTGCCGTCGCGGTTTGCCACCAGGCCCGAGGAGATCCTACGGTCCAGGACGGAAAGAGCCGCCGCCCGCCGCTCGTCGTCCCCGCTCAGGGCGGGGTCTTTGAGGCCCTCCGTGATATCCAGGGAGATCTTTTCCCCGAGGTATTTCGCCACCGCCTCCCTCACCTCACGGCTGCTGGAAAGAGAGAGCCGGGCAAGCAGCGCCTTGGCCAGCTCTCCGCTGGCCGACGCGGGGCCGAGAGTGATGGCCTCCAGGGCGTTCATGCTCACGTACGGGTCGTCCTGGGAGGCCAGCAGCCGGGTGGCAGACTGCTCCAGCAGGCCCGGGTTCAGGTCGCGCAGGATGTGCAGGGAGGAAATGGCAAGCACCTTGCTCCCCAGGGGGAGGGCGACGCACTCGCCGCAGGCGGCCTCGGCGCCCGCGGGGTCCACCCGCGCGAGTGCGCTCAGCCCCGCATCGGCAAGGCGGAACAGCTTGTCCTGGCGCGCGCGGGTGAAGAGGTCGCGCAGGGCGCGTGCATCCTCCCCGCCGGGGGCGGGGGTGAGAAAGACGGTCGCGCAGCGTATGGCGCGGATGAGGTGCCAGAATATCCTGTACTTGCCGGTTTTCGCCAGTGCCAGCTCGCGGCTGACGAGCGCAATGCCATTGCGGCGCGGGTTCTTGATCAGGTCAGCGATGGCCGAATAGCCGTCGAAGTGCCGCACCTCGACGCGCACGGCCGTGGCTTTCAGCTGCTTCAGCAGGCCTTCCTCGGTGTCGGAGCTGGAGCCCTTCAGCCAGCGCATGAGGGAAGCCTTGAACTCCTCGTCGCAGTAGAACTCCACGTACTCCTTCGAGCGCGAGATGAGCCAGCCCAGCTCGTGGGTGTCACTCGAGACGTGACGGCCCTCGACGCGCAGCTGCTTTTCCAGCGCGGCGATCTGCATCATCACCTTTTCGCGCACCGGGTGCGATATCAGCGCGCGCACCCCATCGAGCTTCTCCAGGCGTGAGAGCGCCTGCTGCACCTCGTCCTCCAGGGCAGGGTTCTCTTCCACGGAATCCGCCAGCAGCTCGAGGATGAGGGGGGACAGCTCGGCGTGGGCGGCCTCGGTGCCTATGGCAAGGTAGGCGGCGCGGCGCACCTCCGCGTGCGGGTCCGCCAGGATGGCGCGCAGCGCGGGCGCGCACCCCGTCAGGGGGGGGCGAAGGGCCATCGGGGCAAAGGCGGCCCTGCTGCGCGCCGGCAGCCGCGCGTACAGGGGGCTGTAATGCGCCACGACCCTGGGCACCAGCTCGGGGACCTCGGCGGCCGAGCGGAGGATCTGGTCGGCCACCTCCTCGCGGCCGTCGGTCAGCAGCTCTTCCAGCCCGATGGCGCCGGCGGTGCGCAGCAGCAGGCCCGCCGCGTGGCTCCGCGCGGGGGCGGAGGCCAGGGGGGAGCGGGCGAGCTGGCGGATGAGCGCGACCACCTCGCGGTTCTGCGGCGCCGCGGAGGCAAGGGCGTCCAGGATTTCCCTCCGAAGCTTTTCGCTGCGGGTCGTCCTGATCAGGTCGAAGAGAAGCTTTACCGAGTCGGGGTGACGGATGCGACCCAGGCAGCGCACCGCGGCGCAGCGCACCTCCTCCTCCTGCGTGGCGGCCAACAGGCGCATGACAAGGGCGGCGCTGCGGTGCTCCGCGAGCGCACCGAGCGCCTCCAGGGCGGAAAGGACAACGGGCAGCCGCGGATCGAAAAGGTCCACGTGCAGCCATTCCAGACTGCGCGTGCGCTCGGCGAATGCCGCGAAAAGCGTGTGGGCCGTGCGGAGCGTTTCCACGCCCAGC
>JBEKVA010000311.1:0-5234 GCA_049514475.1 Spirochaetia bacterium | reverse complement strand
ATTGGGCTCCCCGCCGCGGGACCACGGGATAAGCGGCACGACGCCGCGGGGAACCGAAACGCTGCTCGTAGTCGAGGATGAGCCGTCAATCCTGAAGCTCACCAGCATGATGCTGGAAGGCCTCGGGTACACGGTCCTCACGGCCCTGGCCCCGAGAGAGGCACTGCGCCAGGTCGGGGAAAGGACGGGCGCCATCGACCTGCTGATCACCGATGTCGTGATGCCGGAGATGAACGGCCGTGAGCTTGCCGGTGCCATAGCGCGGATGCGTCCGGAGCTGAAATGCCTGTACGTATCGGGGCACACCGCTGACATCATTGCCCGCCAGGGCATCATCGAGGAGGGCGTGCACTTCCTTTCCAAGCCGTTCACAATCGCCACGCTGGGAAAAAAGGTGCGCGAGATCCTGGGATGAAGAGGGTCTCGGCCCCGTGCTCGCACTTGACTTCCGTGCCCCTGAAACGAAACAATAGAGGGCCACGGGACCCGGTCGAAGGAGGAATGTGTGGGAAAATCCATCCTGGTTATCGACGACGAGACAATGATCCTGGATGCCATCAAGATAATCTTCGAGGATATGGGATACTCCGTGCACACCGTCTCGGACCCCGTCGAAGGAACCGAGGAGGCCCTCAGGAAAGACTATGACCTCGTCCTCACCGACATCCGCATGCCGGTGAGAAACGGCGCCGAAATCACCGAGGCCATCCTGGCGAAAAAACCCGCCGCCCGCGTCCTGGTCATCACGGCATACCCGGGCGACCCCCTGGCGGAGCGGGCGGTCAAGGCGGGCGCCGTCGGCCTTTTGAAAAAGCCCTTCGAGATAGGGAAGATCCTTGACTTCCTGAAATAAGAGAACAGGCATGGCCAAGAACCAGAATCGCGGTCTCGATGCTTTCATTCGCGGCACGCAGGATCTCATGCGTGACATCCCCGATCCGAGCACCATCTCCCAGGTCCCGTTCACGCCGCAGACCGCGACGGAGCGCCGCGCGCACGAGGAAATCTCCCGCTCATTCTCGGCCGCCATCGAGCCTCCCGTTGACGGCATGGTGGACATCACCGTGGCCGCTGACCAGATGACCGTGCATGCCACTTTCTTCCCCCCTGGGGGTGACGGAAAGCCGCTCGACCTGGACAGCGTGATGAGCGTCCTCGCGGGCAAGCGCATCACCACGGGAATTGACCACGAGGCGGTCAAGGGGTGCATCCTCACGTGCAACGAAGAGCGGACGCGCGTCAGCGATGCCGTGATTGCGCGCGGGGTGCGGCCGGTGAACGAGGTCCCTCCCTACCTCGTCGTGGATGACAGGCTCGCGGCGAAGGAAAAGAAGGAAGAGCTTTCCGGCGGCCGCATCGATTTCAAGGAGGTCTCTCCCTTCACCCTGGTGAAGAAAGGAGACGTCCTCGCCGCCCTCATGCCGAAACAGGCCGGTGCCATGGGCATGACGGTGATGGGAACGGCGGTGGCCTTCAGGAAGGAAGCGGCGCCCTCACCGAAGCCCGGCAAGAACACCCACTGGCAGGAGGGGAACCTCGTGGCCTCCTGCGACGGAAGGTTCCAGTCCACCATTGCGAGCGTCTGGGTGGAGGAGATCCTGGACATCAGCGGGGACGTCGACTTTCACGTGGGAAATATCGATTTCCCCGGTGACGTGGCCATCCGCGGTGACGTCAAGGACGGTTTTGTCGTGAAGGCGGGAAAGTCGGTGTTCTGCCTGTCTTCCGTGGAGGCATGCCAGATCGACTGCGGCGGGGACCTCATCACGGAGAGGGGGATCATCGGCAAGGAGAAGGCCCGGCTGCGCGTCGGCGGCATGACGCGGGCGAAGTTCATCGAGGGATGCTCGCTGGACAGCGAGGGATCTATCTTTGTGCAGACCAGCGTTCTGAACTCCAGCGTCCATACGCGCGACCGCCTCGAGCTGGGCAGGCGGGGCATCATCATCGGGGGGTCCGTCAGCGCGCAGAACGGGGTGTCCGCGGCGCAGATCGGCACCGAGCGCGGTCCGCGGACGGAAATCCACTGCGGGATCGACTTCACGGTGGAGCAGAAGCTGATCTGGATACGGGACAGGAACATCGCCCTGGCGTTCAAGCTCAGGGAGATCGAGGGCAAGATGAAGAACAGTCCCCAGACGCAGACTGTCCTGGGGCCGCTGAGGGAAAAGATAAAGCTTGCCATTCACCAGCTGAATGAGAATGCCCGCATGCTCGTGGGTGGGCTGGACCGCAACGAAAACGCCGACGTTTCGGTGACCGACATGGTATTCCCCGGCACCTATATAGAGATCTGCCACGTCTCCTATTTTGTCACAAAACCGCGTCGCTTCGTTACATTCCGCCTGGACAAGGCCAGCGGGAAGATCGTCGAGCTGAAGTGGCAGAAACCGAAGGACGAGACGAAGCCGGAAAACCCATAGTCCGCCATCGCGAAGGCGCCCGCGCTCACTCCTCGGCTTTGATGGCCTTCGGCCTTTCGGAATCCTCCAGCTTGTCCACGCATTCACGGCGCACCTTATCCGCCCGCAGCATGCCGTTCTCCATGGCGAGAAGCTCCACGCGGATGCTCCGCACGGAGCCGCTGCGCAGGCGGACCGCCTGGAGCTGGAAGTATTCGTTGAGGGCTTCCATGCGCCGATGCAGCCGGCGGATCTGGCTGATCTGCCAGTCGATGAACTCGCAGACCTGGCTGTCGGTCATGGCAAGGACGCGGACCCGCTCAGGGCCGTTCTCCTCGGAAAGCTCGGCGAGCACTTCCTGCATCTCGCGCAGCTCCGCGATGAAGTGCAGGAAATTGACGGTTTCGATCCTCGGCTCAGCGGTGGGAGAATCCCGCACCTCGACGTCATAGAGCCGGTCGTCCAGCCTGCCGACGATCTTGTGCAGCCAGCGGCGCAGCCGCCGCATGACGCCCAGGGAGCGTTTCTCCTGCTCGTGCTCGTTCTGCACGAGCACGGATTCGGCGAACTCGATTTCTTCCTTCACCCGGCAGAGACTGTGCACCCCTTCCAGCAGGCTGCACCGCCTCTCTTCGGCGATGGCCTCTTTGCTGGGGCCTGGCGCCGGAAGCTCCAGTGAGCGCAGAAGCCTCTCACGCTTCACCGCCCCGTCCTCGGTGCGCTCCTCCGCCAGGATCTCCTGGACCAGCTCGGGGCGCCACTCGGCATCCGGCAGCGCCTGGTCGAAGGAGCGGCGGAGCACCGCCAGGACCTCCCCGCGCTCTGCCTTTCCCACCAGGAGCTGCAGCACGCCCCGGGGCATGGCCTTCTCCCGTACCTCTGCCTTCCAGGATTCCCGCTGCCATGCCTCGATCTCCGCGACACGGACGCGGATTTCCCTGAGCAGCCGCTCAATGCGCACCTGCGATTCGTGGAGGACCCGCGCCGAGGTGGCATCCGCGCCCAGGCGCACCTTGGTGATGGCCCGGGAAAGCGCGCGCGTCGTCGCGCTGGCGGAGGTCTCACCGAAGCCCGTCCAGTCGATGAAGCAGAGAAGGGGAACGATCTTCCTCAGCGTGGCGAGGTCGAGCGTCTCCAGGGTGAGGGGGACGCTGTCGACAAGGAAATCAAGCTGCAGGCGGTAGGCGGAAATGCGGGACCCCGCCTCGTCGGCCTCCGAGGTCTCGGGGATCGGCGTATCGAGAGGAACGGTCAGCTCCGTCGGCCGCCCGTCGTATTCGTAGCGGTCCTCGCGCAGCAGTCCCTTCTGGACCAGGGTGCTGGTGATGCTCTCGAAGAGCGTGCGGAAGGTCCGCAGCGCCTCCTTCAGGAGGGGCAGCCGCGTTTCTTCCAGCCACTGTCCACGCAGCTTCAAAGCCTGCTGGAGCTGCTGCAGGAAATCGCCGCTCACTTTTGTCATTACCCTGAAGTATAGCCTCAGCCGGCCAGGACTGCCAGCCTGTCCTTCAGGAACTCCGACTTCTCCCGCAGGCCGATGGCCCCCGTCTTCAGCACGAGGAAATTGGGCATTTTCGGGTCTATCATGACCCGCCCGGCGCCTTCGCGCACCATGCGGACCACCCGGTCCACCGAGATCTTCGACAGGCGGGAAAACTCCACCCGCAGGGTGCCCTTCTCCTCCTTTATGGAAGTGATGGCCAGCTTGCGGCAGATGATGCGGATCTCCGCCAGGGCGAGCACGCTGTGCACTTCGTCGGGGATGGGGCCGAACCTGTCCTCGATCTCACGGTAGACCCGGTCGAACTCCTCCTCCGTGGAGACGGAGGCTATCTTCTTGTACACCTCCATCTTTTCCATGGCGTCGGGAATGTAGGTGTCGGGGATGAACCCCGAGTACTCCAGGTCCATGTACACCTCGGGAGGCTCCTCGCGGCCGTCGCGGGAAAGGGCAGCCACCGCCTCGTCCAGCATCTTCAGGTAAAGGTCGTAGCCTACCGAGAGGATATACCCGTGCTGCTCCCGGCCGAGGATGTTCCCCGCGCCGCGGATCTCCAGGTCCTTCAGGGCTATCTTGAAGCCCGACCCCAGCTCGGTGTGGTCGGAGATGATGCGCAGGCGCTTCATCGCGATCTCGCTGAGCGCGCGCCTGTTGGGATAGAAGAGGTAAGCGAAGGCGGGAATGCCGGCGCGCCCCACCCTGCCGCGGAGCTGGTACAATTGGGAAACCCCCATGTTATCAGCGCGGTCGATGATGATGGTATTTACGTTGGGGATGTCCAGGCCGTTCTCGATGATCGTGGTGGAAAGCAGCATCTGCCGCTCCCCGTGCACGAAGCTGCGCATCACCTCTTCCAGCTCATCGTCGTCCATCTGCCCGTGACCCACCACTATGGACACCTCGGGCACGAGCTGCTGCAGGAACAGGTGGATCTCGTTGATGGTCTCCACCCTGTTGTGCAGGTAGTACACCTGCCCTCCCCGCTCGATCTCCTGGCGCACCGCGCGCGCCACCAGCTCCTCGTTGAACTCCATCACGTAGGTCTCGATGGGCAGCCGGTTCTGCGGGGCGGTGTTGAGGATGGACATGTCTCGGACCTTCATCAGGGACATGTTCAGCGTACGCGGGATGGGTGTGGCGGTGAGTGTCAGGCAGTCCACCGAGGTCTTGATCTGCTTCAGCCGCTCCTTGTGCTTGACCCCGAAGCGCTGCTCCTCGTCCACCACCAGCAGCCCCAGGTTCTTGAACTTCACGTCCTTCTGGATGAGCCTGTGGGTGCCGATGGCGATATCGATCTCCCCGGCGGCAATCCCGGCTATGGCGGTCTTCATCTC
>JBEKVA010000310.1:0-5235 GCA_049514475.1 Spirochaetia bacterium | reverse complement strand
AACCCATTCCCTTTTCCCCCGTCAGCCGTCTGGACACGGCGATGGGGAACGGTAGTCCCGGGTAAGATTCTTGGATGAGGCAAATCAGGTCCTTGGGTTAGAATTCTGGTGAGGCAACGCGCAGGCTTGACTCTCGCACCCTGCGCCGCTATGATGCCACGGCACTTTCAGAGGAGGAGCAATGGGAAAGACCCACAGGGGCAAAGGATTGAAGGAACTGGTCCGCCAGGGGCGCAGCGAATGCCCCGTCTGCAAGAGAACCGGCGTGAAGGTCGTTCTCGAGGTCCAGGTGAAAGACAAGACCATCAAGGTCTGCAAGACGTGCAAGGCCTCCATCGCACACGGAAAAATGCAGAAGGAAGTCGAAGCCCTCGTTCCCGCGTCGTAATCAATCGGGCGGCGGGCCCTCGCGCAGAGAGCTGGCGCCGCCCTCGATCCCGCCTGATTTTCCGCCGATCAGCTACAGGTCGTCCCAGGGGGAGGGAATATGCCGGAGCCCGTGTTTGTCGCGCTTCTGCTCGCTGACAGGGTGATCACCGAGGACAACCAGAAAAAGGCGATCATCGGCACCTTCACCCAGTTCACCGTCCGCCAGGTCCCCGCGACGCTTCCGCCGTGGTTCATCTACGCGGGGGTCACCAACCTGGCCGGGGAGCACCCGTTTTCCCTGAACCTCGTCTTCGACAAGAGCCAGCAGGTCATCTTCTCCGCCGGCGGCACGCTGACGGTGGACAGCCCCCGGCGCGTCGTGGAGCTGGTGATACCGGTTCCCAACGTTGTTTTTCCTGAAACAGGCACCTATGTCGTCTCATTCCACGTCAGCGGGGAGCAGATAGGCTCCCGCATCCTCGACGTGGTGACGGGGGAGCCCCCCGCCCCGCGCCCGCCCGGCCCGCAGCCCGGCTGAGCTCAGTCCTCCCCCGGGTAGCAGGAGCTCTTGAAGCGACAGGCGCGCGCGCAGTGCGCCCGCCGTGATTCCAGCGAAGCGATGTACTCTTTCATCTCGACCTTCAGCCGCGCGGCGCCGCTTTTCATCGCGGAGCCTGCAACGGCCGGCGCCACCCAGAAGAGGATGCGCGGGTCAAGCGGCTTGGGGATGAGGTAGTCGGGGCCGAATGAAAGCGAGGGGTCGTCGAAGGCCTCCAGCATGCACTCGGGCACCCCTTCGTGTGCCAGCGCCGCCAGGGCACGGGCAGCGGCAAGCTTCATCTCGTCGTTGATCGTTCTGGCGCGCACATCCAGCGCCCCGCGGAAGATGTAGGGAAAGCCGAGGAGGTTATTGATCTGGTTGGGATAGTCGCTTCGGCCAGTGCCAACAATCACGTCGCGGCGGGTTTCCCGTGCCAGCTCGTAGCGGATCTCCGGGTCGGGGTTTGCGCAGGCGAACACCATCGGTCTTTCCGCCATCGAGGAGAGCATGGCGGGGGTGAGCAGGTCCTTGCCCGAGAGGCCGAGAAAGACATCGGCGTCCCGCACCGCATCCGCAAGGCTGCGCTCGTCGGTCTCAAGGGCGAAGCGCTCTTTGTAGGGGTTCATGTTCTCCCGCCTGCTTCGATGGATAACGCCCGTCCTGTCCACCAGGCGGATGTTCCCCCGCGCGGCGCCCATGGTCACGTAGAACTCGGCGCAGGCAATCGCCGCCGCGCCGGCGCCGCTGACCACCACGGTGATCTCTTCGATGCGCTTGCCGGTGATTTCCAGCGCGTTGAGCAGCGCTGCGCCGGTGATGATGGCGGTGCCGTGCTGATCGTCGTGGAACACCGGGATGTCCAGCATCTCCTTCAGCCTGCTCTCTACCACGAAGCACTCGGGCGCCTTGATGTCCTCCAGGTTGATGCCGCCGAACGTGGGCGCCAGGGCTGCCACCGCGGCTACCATCTCGTCGGGGGTCCGCGCGTCCAGCTCGATGTCGAAGACGTCGATGTCGGCGAACCTCTTGAAGAGGATGCCCTTGCCCTCCATGACGGGCTTGGCCGCCAGCGGGCCGCGGTCTCCAAGCCCGAGGATAGCCGTCCCGTTGGTGATGACCGCAACGAGGTTCCCTCGGGCCGTGTACTGGAAGGCGGCCTCAGGGCGCCTCTCGATCTCCTCCACCACCCGCGCGACCCCCGGGGTATAGGCGAGGGAGAGGTCGCGCTGCGTGTCGAGCTTCTTCGTCGGCACCACCTCGATCTTCCCGGGCCGGCCCTCGGCGTGGTAGGCAAATACGTCCTTCTCTGAAAACTCGGCCATCGCTATTTCCCGATCCTGTACACGGCACCGGCGGTCCGGCCGAAGACCTCGGGTTGGTACATGAGCTCTGCCTGCGCCGGCGGGGTGGGGTAGGTGCCCGGGGTGGTGGTGCGGAAGAGGAAGCTCACCTCGTGATTGCCCCTGTCCAGCGTATCGAAGAAGAAGCGCACCTCGCTGTCATAGATGCGCGTGGTGTACCCCGCTTCCCCGTAGTCCCCCTGGGAACCCGTGTCGCCCTCCTCGTCCTGGGTTGCCTGGTCTGCCGTCGGCTTCACCACCTGGGAGGTAAGGAGAGAGCCATCGATGGGCTCCGCGCCCGAGGGCAGCGGTGCCCGCAGGGCCAGGAATGTGCGGTCGCGTGATGAATAGAAGACAAGCCTCATCGTGTACACCTTGCCCAGCGCAAGGTCGGTGCCGCTCACCACGGTGCCCTTCTCGTCGAGGATCTCGGCGACAATTCCAATACCCTCGTCGCGCGCCTCCACGGCCGCGGTATCGAGAGAGTAGCGGAGCTCCGCCGTGTAATAGAGGGTGCCCTTGCCGTCAATGCCGAAGGTGAGCGGCATTGACGCGCCCGGCCTCGCCTTTTCCCGGCCCGCGATGTCCGTGAGGTCCTTCACGGGCACCTGCTTCTGAAAGGGGGACTTCGAGAACCCCTTGAAGCCCTTCCTCACCAGCTCGCTCGAGCCCAGCTTCACCGAGGCGGTGAAATTGGCGTTCGTCTCCCCACCGCGGTTGACCATTTCAGAGAACGCCTGCAGGACCCAGCCAGCGTTGCTCGTGTTCTCCCAGTGGCCGCCCCCATTGGAAGCCAGCAGGTCGTTCGCCAGGCCCAGCACGAGCTGGGAGTCCGGCTGCACCCGCGCGTACAGCATCAGCATCAGGGCCTTGGCCTGGAGGTTCCCGCCGTACCACAGCCAGTCATTGATGGTGCCCACCAGCGTGACGGAGCGCGTTCCCACGCGGACGAAGTTTTTCAGCCGCGTGAGCACACCCTGGGCGGCCTTGCGGTCCCCCATCAGGTCGTAGGACAGCCCGAGAAACCCGTAACCGAAGACGCCGATCTCGTCCCCCATCGAGGCAAGGGCATCCGCCTTTGCCCGCTCCTTTTGCCCGTACGCCGAGAAGACGTACAACGCGTACGCCTGCAGGTACGTGTCCCTCCTGTCCCATCCCTTCTCGAGGTAAGCGAGCAGGGCATCCGTGTCGATGCCAGGCGGTATCTTGATCTTTCGCTCCTTCGCCGCGGCCACAAGGTGTGCCACGCGGAGTGACACGTAATAGTTCGACCTGCGCGGGGCAGGGTCGTCCCAGTAGGAGAAGCCTCCGTCGGGATTGGCGAACCGTATGATCGTGGAAAGATCAGGCGTCCCCGCGCCGGCAAGCTGCGGGAAGAGCACCCGCGCGAAGAGCTTGCTTGTTACCTGCTCCAGGCAGTCGTACGGGTAGAGGTCGAGGAACTTCACCGCGCCCGCCAGGGAGGAGGCGATCGTCGAGTCGATGCTCAGGTACAGCCCTTCCTCCGGCGTGCCCAGGAACGATGCCGGAAGCGTGAAGCCTTCCTTCGCGGCCGCCTCGGTGGTCCTGCCCACGATGGTGAACGATTCGGTCACGTGCTCGGCGGCCACTGACAGGGTGTCCTCCAGGCGTTCTTTCAGTATGTCCGAATCAACGCTGAAGGAAAGCCGCGCCGTGCCTTCCGCCGGCGCATCCAATGCAAAGGCGACCTCCGAGGTTTCCCCCGGCTTCAGCGTCACGGCCTTGCGCGTGTCGCCCTTCACCACGATGCCCTGGGCGCCCAGGCCGATGGTCACCGCGTGCGGCTTCGCATCGAGGTTGGTGAGGACCACCCCCGCGCTCGCCGCGTCTCCCACGCGCATCCTGCGCGGCAGGGCGGTGCGCACGTTGATGGGGTTCTGCACCAGGATCTCCCCCTCGGCAATGCCGAAGGCATCGTCCTTCATCGCGACCGCCGTGGTGCGGAAACGCGTGAGCAGGTCGGGGAGCTTGAACTTCGCCACCACTTTTCCGTCCTTGCCGGTAAAAAGGCCTGTGCGGAACACCGCCGTGGGGTTGAAGTCCTTCCTGACGGAGGTGCCGGCGGACGGCGCGGCTTCTCCCTTCTCATCACCACCGGGGAGATTGCTTCCCTTCCAAGTCACCGGGTCCAGCAGCAGGTCACGAGAGTCGTAATGCGCCACCCGGTCGGGGAAGTTCCCCCGGTTGTAGAAGAACTCCAGGGGGCTGGGGACACGGTAGTCGATGAGGTCCAGCACGCCGCGGTCAGCGGCCACGAGCACGATCTCCGCCCCTTCCAGCGGTTTCCCATTCCGTGAAGCCTTCAGCGTGACCTCCGCTTCCCTGCCCGGCAGGTAGCTCTCCTGGGAGTTGGACACCTCCACCTTTATGGCGCGGGAGGCAGTGTCCACGGGCAGCTCCACCAGGCCCGAGTATCCCCGCGGCTTTCCGAAGTCCGGCGCGTCAGGGCTGTCGGCAGGCGGCTTGGTGCGGGGAAGAGAGGTGGAGATGAACACGTACACGATGGGCACATGCTCCTCGGTGACCGCGACATCGATGGTGGGCGCCCCGCCGGCCAGGTCGACGGTCCTCTGCTGGAAGACCCCGTCCCTTTCAATGCTCACCAGGTAGGTGCCCTTGGAAAGGGGGCTCTTGATCAGAAGCCGGGCGGTGTCGCCGGGCGCGTACACCTTCTTGTCGGGCACGATTTCCAGCCGGCGTTCATCCGAGCGTTCCCAGAGGATCTCCTCCGACCCCGTCGAATAGAAGGTCATGCGGGTGAAGCTTTCCCTGCCCTTTGCATCCTTGCCTGAGAGCTCGATGGCGTAGGAGCCGGGCTTCTGCGTTGAAAGCTGGACCACCGCGGGGGAAGCGCCCGTTTTCACGCTGAAGGTCTTCTCCTCCACGTCCTGCTTCTCGTAGCGCGTGTCGACCATGCCCCCGATGCTGCGCTCGCGCACCAGCGTCCACTCTTCGCGGATGAGC
>JBEKVA010000309.1:0-5256 GCA_049514475.1 Spirochaetia bacterium | reverse complement strand
GCCCCCTACCCCTTCACTGAGCCGGCCAGCAATCCCCTGATGAAATACCGACCGAAGAAGATGTAGACGAGCAGCGTCGGCAGCGCCGCCAGGAGCGCGCCCGCCATGGGGAGGTTCCACTTCACCGCCTCCCCGCCGGCGAGCTGCGCCAGCGCCACGGTGATGGGCTGGCTGTCGGGCTTCGAAAGGGTGACGGCAAAGAGGAATTCGTTCCAGATCTGCGTGAACTGCCAGATGATGACCACCACGAAGCCGGGCAGCGAAAGGGGAAAGATCACGTAGCGATAGATGCCGAAGAACCCGGCACCGTCAATGCTCGTCGCCTCGATGAGGGAATCCGGCACGTCCACGTAGTAGTTGCGGAAGATGAGCGTCGTGATGGGAAGCCCGTAGATCACGTGTACCACCACCAGCCCCCAGATGGTGCCGTACAGGCCGATGCCCTTGATGAAGGCGAACAGCGGGATGAGGATGCTCTGGTAGGGGATGAACATCCCGAAGAGCATCAGGGAGAAGATCAGCTTCGACCCGCGGAAGGCCCACTTGGAGAGCACGTAGCCGTTCAGCGAGCCCATCATGGCGGATATCAGGGAGGCGCACACGGTAAGGACGAGGCTGTTCCTCAGCTTCGGCAGAAACGCCACCCACGCCTGGGCAAAGCTTGCCCAGTTCCAGATCCGGGGCAGCCGCCAGGCTGTGTCCAGGTTGATCTCCACCGGCTGCTTCAACGCGGTCACCACCACGATGTAGATCGGCACGAGGAAGGCCACCATGCCGGCCACAAGGAGAATGTACATCAACCAGCGCCAGGAGAACCTGCGCCCGGCGATAACGCTTTCACTCATCCCCTGTCCCCCTTGCGAAGCTGGCTTGTGAGGTACGGCAGGATGATCACCGCCACCATCAGGAGCAGGATGACCCCGATGGCGGCCCCCTTGGCGAACTGGTTGCCGCGAAATGTCGTGATGTACATCAGGAGAGCCGGCACGTCGGTGCTCGTATTGTCAGGCCCGGCCATTGCGAAGACCAGGTCGAAGATCTTCAGGCTGATGTGGCCCAGGATGATCATGGCGGACAGGGTGATGGGAGCCATGAGCGGGAGGATGATGCGGCGGTACAGCTGCCACTCGTTGGCGCCGTCCACCACCGCCGCCTCGCGCATCTCCACCGAGATGCCGCGAAGACCGGCAAGGTACAGCGCCATCGTGTAGCCCGACATCTGCCACACGGCCGCCATGATGATGCCGATGAACGCGAGGTTGAACCCGTGCAGCTCGGGGAACGGCAGGGGATGCCACATGCGGCCGAAGATCAGCGCCCAGGCGGCAATCAGCACCGCGATCGTGCTGATGATCCACCCGCGCCGCGAACGGCCGCTGCGAAATGCGACGATGGCCACGATGGCCAGGATGACCGCTGCCGCCAGGCCGACGATGAGGGGCAGCAGCGCCCATTCGAAGCGCCAGATCTGCTGGCGCGAGGTGAGCCAGGCGAACTTACCGGCAGGGAGCCCGAGAAAGGTGGGAAGACGGTTGATGCCCCCGCGCGGCTGCAGCAGCCATCGCCAGATTGTTCCCGTCACGATGAACGACAGGGAGAACGGGAAGAGAAAGATCGTGCGGTAGAGGCTCTCCCCGCGGGGCTTGTGGTCCAGGAGGATGGCCAGGAGCAGGCCGAGGACCAGGCAGCCGACGATGAAGAACAGGGTGAAAAAGATCGTGCTCACCAGGTCCTGGCGGAACCTCCCGTCGATGAGCCCGGTGAAAAGCTCGCGGTAGTTGTCGAGGCCGATGAACTTCAGCACGGGGTGAGAGGCCAGCGCCTGCACGGGATCCTTGCCCCAATCGGTCAGGGACCAGTACACGGTGCGGCCAATGAAATAGTAGACGAAAACTCCAAGGAGAAGGAACGAGGGGAGCAGGACTGTGAAGCCGAGGAGCCGGCTCTTGCTCTTTCGCCACTTCACTGCATACCTCCGGCCAAGGCTGACGAACGCTTACAACAGAAGGCCCGCCGGAGAAAACCTCCCCGGCGGGGCACAGATTCGTTGAGTCGACGATCCTACTTTCCGAGGCCTACCTGGTCGGCAATGGCCTGGGCAGCGTTGGCCGCCGCCTTGGAGTCCTTTGCCGCGAGGTAGATGTCCATGACCGTGCCGAACTGGCTCATGAAGGATTCAGGAGCAACGACACCGTGCACGAGGCTGCCGGCAATCGTGTTGCTCTTCCAGTCTTTCGCAGCGGACTGCGAATAGGCGTTGTACTTCGTGAGGTCAGAGTCCAGCCGCGCCGCGATCGAGCCCTTCAACGGGTTGAATATGTCCTGCCCGTCCTTGGAGCCCAGCAGCTTCAGCCAGCTCATCGTCGACGGCCTGTCCTTGATTCCCTTGGGAAGACCGAAGGAGTCGGAGAGCATCAGGAACACGCCGCGTGTCCCGGGAGACGGTGCCCAGCCGAAATCCTCGCCGGGGGTCTTCTTCAGGGTCGTGGCCATGTAGCCGGCCGCCCAGTCACCCATGATGTTGAAGGCGGCATCGCCGTTGATCATGCGGTCGGTGGCTTGCTGCCAGGACAACCCGGAGGCGTCGGAGTTGGCGTACCCGAGCACCTGGCCGAACATGTCCCAGACCTTCACGGCCTTCGGGTCGGTGAACTTCAGCTTGCCGCTCCACAGGGCAGCCCAGTTGGCGGGGCCGAGCACGCCCACCGCGACCGACTCCCACAGGTGCTGGTAGGTCCAGCTCTCACCGACTACCAGCGGGGCGCTGACGCCCTTGTCCTGGAGCGTCTTGCAGGTGGCCAGGAACTCGTCCCAGGTCTTCGGCGGGGTCACGCCCCACTCCTGCAGCTTCGAGGGAACGTACCACATCACGTTGGAGCGGTGGATGTTCACGGGGACGCTCCAGATGCCGCCTTTCGAGGAGAGGAGGGCAATGAGGCCCTTGGGGAACTTCGTGAGCCAGCCTTCAGATTTGTACAGCGGCGTCAGGTCCTCCATGCGGTTGGCCACGACCCAGGTGCCGATGAGCTCCTGTCCCGCGTGTACCTGGAAGGAATCCGGGGGATCCCCGCCGAGCATCCGCGTCTTCAAAACCGCGCGGGCATTCACCCCGGAACCGCCGGTGACTGTTGCATTGACCACGTCGATGTTGGGGTACAGCTCGTTGTACTTGTCCAGCAGCGCCTGGAGAGCGGGGCCTTCATCGCCTGCCCACCAGGAGAAGATCTCCAGCTTCTGCTGGGCCTGGACCGACACGGCGCCGATGAGCGCAACGCATGCCACCAGAACAAAAAACCAGATCTTTCGTTTCATATCCAGCCTCCTACTTCATGATAAGGTAAGCATAGGGCACCATATCGGCGAGGTCAATGCGTCCAGACCCTTTCACCAGGGTCCCGTTCGACGCCGCGGCTGCGGGATCAGGCCGCCGGCCCCCTCCCCGCTGCCGCCGCCCGTGGATTGACGGGATAGCGGGCCAGGGACTATCGTGAGGGTGAAGCCGGCCTCTCAGGCGGCGCACCGCGGCGAGAAGGAGCAACGAGCATGCAGTGGTTGAGGAGAGGTCCGCAAGAGAGCCCCGAAGACTTCTGGAAGGAAACGGCGAGGAAGAGGGGCGGCGAGATCGGCTTTTTCACCTTCGCCACGCTGCTGGGAAGGTCGGGGGACACGGTCCTGAACTTCCCCGGCCTGATGTACACCGTCGGGGACATCGTCTGGTTCGAGGACTTCGAGCGCGACAACTGGCTCTCCCGCATCCTCGGGGGAAAAGGGAAATACCAGAAGACCGAGATCTCGTTCCCCGCCGCGGAGATCTCGTTCACCCGCCTTGTCTCGCGTGCGAACGCCGCGCGGTGCATTGGCGGCGTGGCCGCCCCGGAAAAGCTCCCCACGGCCTCTTTCTTCGCCCGCATCTTCTCCACGCCGGTTGTCGAGCTGGGGATGCGTGACGGATCGGCGGTGTTTTTCGAAATCATGATGCGGAAGGAATTCTTCGCCCGCATCGCGCCCAAATGAAAACGGCGGGTCCTCCCATGAGGCCCGCCGCTTCGTGACTTCCCGTCCGCGGAGGTTCCCCGCGGGCCCATTTCCGCTATTTCACCCGTGCCGCCTGCTCGGTGATCATCTCCGTCACCTTGGCGTCGAAGGAGTCGCCGCCGCCCGCCGCGGCCAGGCGCTTCTCCTCTTTTGCAACGTACGCGGCGCGCTTCTTTGCCAGGTCTGTCAGCTTCAGGTTGAGCGCCTCCCGCTTCTGCTTCTGCTGCCCGACATAGGCGGTGCGCTCCGATTCGCTCATCTTCTGCATCTCCGGGGGAAGCTCGTCTTTCTTCAGCTTCTTCATGTCGACCTTGCCCTCGACGATGTCGGCAACGAGGTCCCCGCTGCCCTGGATTGCCTTTCCCCCGGTGGCCAGGTTGAAGGCCGCGCGGTCGGCCGCCACGGAGGCGGGGGCGGAGGCGGCGCTGGACACCTTGCTTCGCGCCTCCTCCTGGCGCTCCCGCTCCCCGTAGGGAAGAAGGGTTCCGCCGATCTCGGCGCTGGCGCGCGCTATCTCATCGTCGTAGGGCGTGGTGACCGCCACCATGTTGCCTGACTGCGCCAGGGCCACGTAGGAACCCTCGGCCCTGCGGGCGATGTCCTGCCACACGCTCCTGGTCTCCTCCACGTCACCGCACTGCACCGTGTCGATGATGATCTCCCGCCTGGCCGCCTCGCGGCAGGTGACCGGGTACTTCACGTCATCCGCGTAGTCCATGTGCGGGGGATAGTCCCCCACCAGGAAGACGATCTTCAGCACTTTCCTGTCCGCCGACCAGGAGAGGTCGGTGACCGCCTCGTGCAGCGCCTGGTTCACGCTCTCCGGGTCATCCCCGCCCCCGTCCGCCTGGAATGACTGGAGGTTGCGGAACACGGTGTCGATGTCATCGGTAAGATCGAAGCGCTTGGTGACGTACTCATCCCCGCGGTCGCGGTAGGTGATGAGCCCGATGCGCACCTCGGGTGTCGGCTTCTGCGCAATGATGCTGTTGGCGATGGACCAGATCTTCTGCTTGGCCCCCTCGATCAGCCCGCCCATGGACCCGGTGGAGTCCAGGACGAAGGCCACTTCCACCCGGGGCTTTGCCGCCCCGAAGGCGAATCCCGCGGCCAGCAGCATTCCCGCGGCGGCCGCCGCGCACATGATCGACCGTTTCATATCATTCTCCTTCCGTCGCTATTCCCTGATGCTGACCAGCGTGTCGTCGACGACGACATCCA
>JBEKVA010000308.1:0-5259 GCA_049514475.1 Spirochaetia bacterium | reverse complement strand
GTGTGGCAACCACCGAGAATGCCCCGTTGATTGCCCACGCCCAGGGGATGAGGGAATCGGCATGGGCACCCAAAGAGGATGTGCCCAGCGCAAACGGCCTGCCCAGGGCGAATGAGAGCGGGGCCATGATCACCACGGCAATCGCAATTTTCAGCGCCATGGGAAGCCCCACGCAGGCGCGCATGAGCGGGTCCAGGCCGAAGGTGAAAAAGACCAGGCTCGCCGCTATCACCACCAGCCCGCCCAGGAGTCCCCGGTGGCCGTGCTCCGCGAAGCGGGACGCGCGCCAGCTCCCCAGGCCCGAGAAGACAAGCACTCCTGCCAGCACGATGCCGAAGGAGAGGGTCGCGCTCTCCAGGAAGAAGGAGAGCTTGTCGATGAGGGCCAGCTCGATGAAGAAAAAGCCGAATCCCAGCGCGCTGAAATAAAGAAAGACACGGATGATCGTGGAAGGGGCACCCCCGCGGAGCGCTTTCCTGCCGGCCCCCAGCGGAAGGAAGAGCACCACAAGGGCGAGCACGAGCGCCTGCGCCAGGACCACGAGGTTCAGTAGCCAGCCGATCTCCTTTTCCGGGAGCACCTGCAGCCTTGCCAGGAGGGTGCGGACCCGTGTGAGACGGGAGATCGACGTGAAATCGGGCCGGTCCATCGTGGAAGGGGTGAGATTGAAGAAATGGCCCGCCGAGGGCCTGCTTCCCGCGCGGGCGAACATCCGCACCAGGTCGTTCATGAGGGCATCCTGGGCGTTCTGCGAGACCTGCACTTCACCCTGCTGGAAGGAGACGGGCGGCAGATCGTTCCAGATGTCGATCTTTGCCGGGTCGATACCGGGGTACCATGGTGTGTCGAAGGACCGATCGGCGCACCAGGCAACCAGGGAAGAGATGTCCGCTGCGCTGAAAGGCTGGTTGGAGACCAGGATCTGGCAGGTCCACGCGGTGCGGTATGCCATGATGTAGCGGGAAGGGTCGGCGACCCCCCGGCGCACCAGGGCCGCCGACATCGTGTCCACCATCTTCAGGGCGTACACGTTGAACTCCGAGATATCGACGGGAATGGAGAGGATGCCGCCGGGCTTCAAGGCGCGCAGGTAGCCCTCCATCGCCTCGAGGGTGAACGACCAGGAGTTGTTGGAGTCCTGGGAGAGAAAATCACCGGCTATCTCGATGAGGTCGAAGCTGCCCTGCGCGTCGCGGGGCAGGGAGAAGATGGTGCCGCGCTGCAGGCGGAAGCCCCACGCAAGCTCCCATTCGGGTGCCACCGCCTGCAGCCGCTCCCGCACGAAGCGGTAGATGTCGCCGGGCTGCTCGAGTGCCAGCCCCGAGGCGGCGCCGCTGTGGGAGCTCTCCACCATCTTGAACCCGCCGTTGGTGCCTACAAGGAGCACCCGGGGCCGCGGGCGCAGGACGTAGGGGAAATAGGGCAGGGAGCCGGCGAGATAGGAGAAGTCGGTCGGCAGCTGCTTCAGGAGGGGCGTCACGCGTGCCGCGTCCCGGTACAGCCCCCAGGCCCGCGGCGGGGAGGCGCTTGCCGTGCTGCCGTAATTGTTGGTCATGCTCACGTCGTCGTACTCGGTGTAGTCATCTACCGTGAGCCACGAGCCGGCAGGGGAGACGCGGGTTTCGATGATCTTCGACTCCCTGATGCCCAGGATGGCGTGCAGCTTCTTGAAGTCAGGCACCGAGAACGCGCTCACCGACAGCACGAGGTACAGGCTGACGCCCAGGAGCGCAAGGGAGCCTGCCAGCGCGGCGATCGGCCACGGCCTTCGGGCCGAACGGGTACTCCCGTATGGCCGGGCAATGGCGGGGAAGTACCCGGCCGTGTTGATCGCTATGGCGGCGAAGAGAACCGGCAGCATGACGGCCGGCAGGTGGTAGGGGTGCACGAGGAACATCGCGGCCAGGATCAGGATGGCCCCGCCGGCGGCCCCCAGGAGGTCGACGGCGTACACCCGGGGAATATTGCGGCTGAACATCAGGAAGTTCAGCCCTATGTAGGTGCCAGTGAGAAAGAACACGGGAAACAGCCCCGCATAATAGAGGAAGATGTACTTGATCTGGCCCTTCCAGAGGACGTCGTTCTGCAGCGCGAGAGGGTTGAAGGGGTTGGCGCGCAGCAGCAGGAACGCCAGCAGGCTTGCCGCGAGGAGCAGGGGCGGGATCAGGAACAGATAGAGGCTGCTGTTGCGGTGGAAGTGGTCGCGGAACAAGGTCAGGAAAACGCCGCCGAAGGAATAGCCCAGCAACGCGAGGGAGATGACCCAGTAGCTGTAGTCCGAGAACAGGGCAACCGCAAAATAGCGGCTGAGGAATGTCTCGAAGGAAAGCCCGAAAAGGGAAACGAGAAAAAGGGACGCCAGGCTCCTGCGCTCGCTCATCAATGCGTGGGCTTTGGCGGTGGTGTCTGAATCTCTCCCGTCATGGGAATGAACAGCGTCGTCACGTCACGCTGCGTGTGGACCTTCCCCTGTGCGTCCTTGGTAAAGCTGTACAGGAACTGGGGCTTCCACGGCTGGCCGATGGGGATGATCATGCGGCCGCCTTTTTTCAGCTGGGCAAGGAGCGCGGGAGGGACGAACGGCGCCTGCGCCGTCACGATGATGATGTCGAAGCCGCCCTCCACCTCCGGCCAGCCGAAAAACCCGTCCCCGACCCGCGTGGACACGTTGGTGTAGCCCAGGGGGCCGTAGAGGTTGCGCACCTTGTCACCGAGGGCCGTGATGATCTCCACGGTGTAGGCCTGCTTGACGATGCGCGAGAGCAGCGCGCTCTGGAAGCCGCTGCCGGTGCCGATTTCAAGGGAGACATCGGTGGGCTTCGGCCTGCACTTCGCCGTCATGTAGGCCTGCATGACGAAATCGGTGAGCACCGACCCGTAGCCGATCTTCCATTCCCGCGCGGGCAGCTCGTAGGCGGCAGCGCCGAGGTTGCGACCCCCTTCATAGTCGTACATGAAGTATTCCCGGGGGACTTCCATGAACGCTTTCATGACGGCGGGATCCGCGGACCCGAAATCCCTGGCGAGCATGGCCTGGATCTCGTCGAGCACCTTCTGCTTGCGCAGCTGGGCCGCGAGAAACCCCTTCTCATCCACGGCGCCGAGCTGGCGGCCGCTTTCAGTCACGGCCTTCTGGTAGACGGAGTAGTCCCATTTCTGCTGGGCGGCCAGCGGAAGCAGACCTGCACAGACAAAAAGACATGTGATAATGAGTGTTTTCACAGGCATCGTTCCTTAGTATACGGATGTGCAAGCGCCGCGGTCAAATTTTCTTAGACCCCCCGGCGGTTCCTCCTGAGCATCTCCGCCACGCTCTGCTCGGTGGTGACCGCGTGCCCGGCCAGGGGCAGCACGCGCTCGTGAATGGTGTCGAGGATCCACTCCTTCTGCGGGAAGAAGGCCTCCTCCATTTCGGCGCAGGGGGTGATCCAGTTGCGCGCCCCGACAACCGCAACGGGAGCATCGAGGGAATCGAATGCCATCTGGGTGATGGTGGAGGCCATGGTGTGCAGGAAGGAACCGCGTTCGCACGCGTCCGATGCAAGCACGCACTTGCCTGTCTTTCTCACCGAGGCGAGGATCTTCTCGTAGTTCAGCGGGTTGATGAATCGCGCGTCGATGAGCTCCGCGGACACCCCGTACTTCGCCTTCAGGACGTCCACGACCTCGACGGCGCGGTAGAGGGTCGAGCCGATGGTGACGATGGTGATGTCGGTGCCTTCGCGGCGGATGGCCGGCTCGCCTTCCTCCACTTCGTAGTAGCCAGTCGGAACCCCTTCGGGCACGAACAGCTCGCCCACATCGTAGATCCTCTGGCTCTCGAAGTAGATCACCGGGTCGGTGCCGCGCAGCGCGAGGTTCATCATGCCCTTCGCATCGTAGGGGGTTGCGGGGAACATGACCTTCAGCCCCGGCATGTGCGCCACCAGGGATGTCCAGTCCTGCGAGTGCTGCGCGCCGTACTTGCTGCCCACCGATACGCGCAGCACCAGCGGCATCTTCAGCACGCCCGCCGACATGGCCTGCCACTTGCAGACCTGGTTGAAGGTCTCATCCCCCGCGCGGCCCAGGAAGTCGCAGTACATCAGCTCGGGCAGGGCCCGGCCGCCGCTCAGCGCGTAGCCCACGGCGGCGCCCACGATGGCTCCTTCGGAGATCGAGGTGTTGAATAGCCGCTGGTAGGGGAGTGCTTCCGTGAGACCGCGGTAGACGGCGAAGGCGCCGCCCCAGTCGCGGTTCTCCTCCCCGAATGCCACCATGGTGGGGTCGATGGAGAAGCGGTGCAGCACGGCCTCGAAGATCGCATCCCGCAGCCCGATGATCTGCGTCTTGGGAAGCAGCTTTCCGTCAGGGCCTTTTCCGCTGCGCGACTTCTTCGCGTTGGCCAGGATGCGCGGGTTCTGCTCCGCGGGGATCAGCATCTCGGGCTTCCTGCTCTCCATGGCCTCCACGTTTCCGTTGGAGAACATCATGTCCCCGATGGCATCAGGGGCCACCTTCACGCGGGGGGAGATCTCCAGGGAAACGGCCATCTCGGTGATCTTGCGCATCCGTTCCACGACGCTCTTCTTGATGGCTTCAAGCTCGTCGACTTTGGCGACCTTGCCCGCCACGATGTAGTCCCCGAAACTCTTGATGCAGTCCACCTCCTGCCACAGCGCCACTTCCTCTTTCGTGCGATACGAGGAGGCATCAGAGGGGGAGTGGCCCGAGTAGCGGTAGGTGACCACATCCAGGAGTACGGGCCCGCGGCCTTCCAGGAGGATCTTCTTCTTGCGCTCGATGGCTTCGGCCACCGCCAAGGGATTGTAGCCGTCAACGCGCTCGGCATGCATCTGCTCGGGGTTTACCCCTGCGCCGATGCGCGCCAGCACCTTGAAGCCCATCGTCTCTCCGAGAGTCTGGCCGCCCATGCCGTAGAAATTGTTGAAGAAATTGAAAAGGATCGGGGGCGCGCCTCCTACGTCCTTGGGCCACAACGTGCGGTACTGGTCCATGGCAGCCACCATCATGGCCTCCCACACGGGCCCGCAACTTGAGGAGCCGTCGCCGATGTTGGCAATCACGACGCCCGGCTTGCGGTTGATCCTCTTGAACAGCGCCGCGCCCACCGCGATGTCCGCCGAGCCGCCCACGATGGCGTTGTTGGGCATGCTGCCGAAGGGTGCGAAGAAGGCGTGCATCGAGCCGCCCATGCCCTTGTTGAAGCCGTTCTCGCGGCCGAAGATCTCGGCCAGCACTCCGTAGAGCAGAAAGTCG
>JBEKVA010000307.1:0-5267 GCA_049514475.1 Spirochaetia bacterium | reverse complement strand
TGGTGGAGACGATGAGCGCCTCCACCACCGCGCTCTCTACCGCTTCCTCCCATCGGCCGAACACGCGCGTTCCTTCGCGGGCGCCCGCGAGCTCGCGTGCCCGGGCCGGCAGCGCGTCCGCCACACCGACGAGGGTATCCGCCGGGTCCAGTGCGAGGAGTCTCTTTTTTCCGATTGCACCGCAGCCTATAATGGCGACCTTCATCAGCCCCAGTCCTTTCCCCTGTCGGCGGGGATGATGCGGCGCAGGGTGTAGATGTCGCTGCCCGCTAGGTCCTGCGCCTTCGCGCCCAGATCCGCCCATGGGTCCCACACGGCGCTGATCAGCCGGCCTGTGATTCCGTCTCTGGCAGGGGAGAGGAGGTACAGGCAGCAGTCGGCGGCCAGCTCCGGCGGGCTTCCCCCTTGCGCCTTCTGCCGCACCGCGGCATCGTAGGCGGCCGCGCCCACCCGCTCCGCGCCGGCCTCAAGGATGTCGTCGAGAAGCCGCGTGTTCATCGCGCCGGGGGCGAGGGCGTTGACGTCGATACGGGTGCCTTTCAGCTCGTGCGCCGTGGTCTCGGTGAAGCGTACCACCGCGGCCTTCGATGCCGCGTACGCGCTGACAAAGGGGTACGGTTTGGTGGCCCCGCCGCCTGAGAGATTGACGATCTTTCCGTAGCCGAGCTTCCTGAACAATTTCAGCGCCTGGCGGCAGACCAGGACCGTCCCGAAAAGGTTCACCTGCAGCGCGTATGCCCACTGCTCCCAGTCCACCTCGTCAATCGGGCCCTTCGGCCCGTGAATACCGGCATTGTTGACCACCCCGGTCAGGACGGGAAGCGCCGCGGAGGACTCCCTGAAGAGCCGCTCGACCTCCTCGGGCCGCGAAACATCAGCCGTGACCGCTGTCACCGCGGACTTTCCCGGGGCCAGGGCCTCGAGCTCATCACGCGCCTCTTCCAGCGCCCCGGGGTCACGGCCGCACACTACGACGCGCGCCCCTTCGAGGATGCACTTTTTCGCGATGGCCCTGCCCAGCCCCCTGCTGGCGCCCGTGATGATGATGCCCGCACCGCTCAGCCGCATCGCGCCTCCCTTGGGCCGCCCTACCGGGCGTCCAGCAGCCACCTGTTTTCCCTGATGTAGCGCACCGTCCTGACGATCCCCTGCCGTATCGACAGCGCTGGCTGCCAGCCCAGGGAGCGGATGCGGGCGCAGTCGAGATAGATGAACGGGTTGTCGCCGATCCATCCCCGCGATCCGCCGCCGTACTCGATGCGCGGGCTCAGCCCCAGCTCCGTCGTGATGGTGGCCACCGAATCCTTCAGGGGAATGAACTCGTCGGTACCCAGGTTGAAAATGTTGACCTTCCCGGTGGCGGTCTTCAGCGCGCGGAGGATGGCGGAAATGCAGTCACCGACGTAGAGGTAGGATTTTCTCTGCGTGCCATCGCCGAGGACGCGCAGCGTGCCGGGGTCGTCGAAGAGCTGGCGGCAGAAGTCGAAGACGTGGCCGTGCGAGTAGCGCTCCCCGAGGATGGACACGAAACGGAATATCCAGGCGGTCATGCCGAATGCCTCGCAGAAGGCGCTGATGAGGCCTTCGCCGGCGAGCTTCGAGGCCCCGTACAGCGAGGTCTGAACGGGAAACGGGGCGTCCTCGGGGGTGGGGATGACGCGCGACTCTCCGTAAATGGAGCCCGTGGAGGAGAAGAGGATACTTTTTATGCCGCACTTCAGCATGGCGTCCAGCACGTTGAAGGTGGCCACGGTGTTCTGCTCGAGGTCTCTTCCCGGGTGCTCGGCGCCGTAGCGCACGTCAGCGTTCGCAGCGAAGTGGAAGACGATGTCGCACCCCTGCATGGCCTCCCGGAGGGTCTCCGGCGAAAGGAGGTCCCCCCGGACGACGCGCAGCCCGGGACGCGGGCCCTGCAGGAACCGTTCCTGCCCGGTGCTGAAATTGTCGTAGCAGACTACCGTGCTGCCCTCGGCAATGAGGGCATCGATCATCGTGCTGCCTATGAATCCCGCGCCGCCCGTGACGAAACATTTCACCGCTGGCCCCCGCGCGCACTGTATGCCAACCCCTGCGGGCGCAGCAAGCGGCGCCCGCGCGGGGTCTCGTACCCCCTTCCCGGGGCCGGACGGCTCACATATAATCGGCACATCTATGATTGTCAATATTGTTCTTGCGCTGCTCTGCGCCCTGTTGTTCTTCTGGCTGCTCGTGTTTCCCGTGTCCGCCTGGATCGTGGTGCACGTCGTCTACCCGCGGCGGATCGCGCGCATGCCGGGCGAGCCTGGCTTCCGCGTGAATCTCATCGTCCCCTGCAAGGGCACCAACGTCTATCTCGAGGAGAACCTGCGCGCCTTCGCCTCGCAGGACTACCCGGACTGCGTGGTCACCTTCGTCACCAACACCCCCGAGGACGAGGCCAACCCCGTGATCGCCGCTGTGGCGCGGGGGAACCCCCGGGTGCGCCACCTCGTGTGTGGCCTCTCCGACGCCTGCGCCCCGAAGGTGTATGCAATGATCAAGGCCGTGGAGTCGGACCCGCGGAGTGTCGTGTACCTGATCGGAGATTCCGACATGCGGCCCGAGGCCGACTGGGCGAAGGAAATGGCCCGCCCGTTCCTCGACCCCCGCGTCTCGGTGACGACCTCCCACCGCTGGGTGAAGCCTGACGCGCGAGGGATGGCCCCTTCCCTGTATACCATTCTCTCGGGCTACTACTGCATGTACCTGGCGGCCCCCATCCTCAACCTGGTCTGGGGCGGGGCGTTCGGCATCAGCCGCGCCGCCTACACGGAGATGGGGATCGCGGAGCTGTGGAGCACCACGGCTTCGGATGACGTTGCCTTGAGCAACCGCATGGCGGAGCGGCACGTCGGGGCCTTCTACGTGCCCCGCGGCATTGCCACGAGCTACGAAACTCACCACAGCATGGCGGCACTGATGAAGTGGTACAATCGGCAGTCTCTCACGGGAAAGCTGCACGAGTTCGCCACGTGGCTGGGAGGGCTGATCGTGGAAACGCTCGTCAGTCTTTCACTGGCGGGGTCCCTCGTCTTGCTGGCCGTGGAGGCGGCCACCGGCACGCTGGAATACCATGCCCTCGCCGCGCCCGTGGTGGTAGCCGCCATCATCATCTGCTCGCTGATCACGCGGCTCACGTACCCGGAAAGGCGCGACATTCCCCTCTGGCAGTGGGCCCTGCTGCCCATCGTCGGTCACTTCGTGATTGCCGCCTCGTTCTGGTGCTCGGCTTTCATGAACACGATGACCTGGGGGTCCTTCACGTTCACGGTTGGTCGCGACGGGAAGGTCGTGAAGATCGATCCGGAGAAATAGGGGAGCCCTGAAAGGGCAGCGGGGCGGGGGCCAGGGCGGCGGGCGCTAGGGGAGCGCGGTGACGCGCCGCGCGGGCTTGCGGGTCCAGCGGCTGAGAAACGCATAGACCAGGCCCCCGAAGAGGATGAGCAGGTAGTACGAAGCGAACCTCCACACGAACACGGCGACGATGGTGGATTCCAGCGCGCCGGTCAGGCCCGCGTAGACCAGGGTGAACGCCCCCTCGACGCCGCCGCTGGCCCCCGGGGTGGGAACGTAGACTACGATCTGCCACAGGATGACGTAGGCGATGAGGACCATCCCGAAGGGCAGGGTCCTGCCCGTGACACCTTCCAGGACGTAGTACAGCGACCACGAGTGCAGCAGGATATTTATCGCTCCCAGGAGCGTGTCGAGGATCATCGCCGGGGTCTTCCGGGACCACAGGAGACGCACGCTGGAGCGCAGGCGGTGCGACCATCGGTGCAGCGAACGGCCCCAGGTGTGCCGGCCGGTGAGCCGCGCAATGAAATGCCCGAATCTCGTCTTCTCCAGCCTCACCGCGAGCCGTCCGAGGAGGTGCGGCTTGATGAGGAATGCAATCAGAACCCCCGTCATGGCAAGCGTGACCCCCAGCGCGGCGTAGATCAGCAGCGCGCTGATGCGAAGCGATGAGGCAATCCACGACACCTGCGTGAGGGAGAGCAGCACGATTACGACGGACGTGAGGGCCTGCTCGATGAACCGGGAGGCTATTACGTTGGTGGAGGTCTCCACCGGAACGCCGATGGTGCTCAGGTGCCAGATCTGGAACGGCTGCCCGCCCGCGCTCATGGGGGTCGTGTTCAGGAAGAAGTTGCCCACGACGCTGTTATAGAACGCCTGCAGGAAGTGAATGCGGATCTTGAACTGCGCCACGACAATGACCATCCGCAGGGCATCCACTGCGTTGGAGGCGATGAAGAGGATCAGGGGGACGACGAAGTAGACCACCCGAACCTTGCGAAGCGTCGCGAAGTACTGCCCGCGATCGACGAGCAGGGACATGAGGACGTTTACGCCCATGCCGATGACCACGGCAATGAGCACGAGGCGGAGGATCCTGCGGGTGGTAGCGCGATCGCGAATGTCGAACTGCGGATTCATGTGCGCTGATCCACTGTACGCTCCCTGGTTTCTTTCGACAATAGGCCGTGCCTGCCCGCCGCGTGCGCGTTATCCGTCGAGCACCGCGCGCGCCGCCAGGGGCGGGTTCAGGAGCACCCACAGGTGGATTCCCCGCACCTGCCGTCTCTCCCCGCGGGGGACCCTTTGGTACAGGGGACCCTGAAGGGCGAAGGGAAAAAAGATGTCCCGGTCCACGGTGACGACGGTGACCGGTAGGTCCAGTGCCGCGTGGCGGCCGCCGGAGCGCAGGCAGCGCAGGAGCACGCGCAGGATGCGTTGCTGCAGGAAGAGGTTACGCGTGCCGATGAATAGGAAGTCCGCAAGGATGCGCGCGAATGCCGCAAAGCGCCCGAAGCGCAGGGCCTCTCTCAGCCCGTTCCACCCCTCGGCGAGAGTGCGCGCGAGCAGGCCCCCGTAGCGGTAGCCGATGGCAGCCCCGGCGGGGCTGAGGAGGGTCAGCCGCTGCAGCCGAGGAAGCCGCCGCGCCAGGTGCAGGGCGATGCCTCCCCCGAACGAATACCCGACAAGCCGGTGGATGTCATATCCCCTGCGCAGCAGCAACTGGTGCAGGACATCCGCGTACTGCTCGAAGCTCCACGTGCTGCCGGGGAAATCCGAGGTGCCGAAGCCGGGCAGCTCGGGCACGATGACCCGATAGCGTCGCGAGAGGATCTCTATGAACTCCCGGAAGCTGGTGGCCGGCAGCGCGGCGCCGTGGAGGAAGAGAAGCTGCTCCCCCGCGCCGCACTCCCAGAACCGCAGTGAAAAGCCCTGGACGCGGATGGTCC
>JBEKVA010000306.1:0-5278 GCA_049514475.1 Spirochaetia bacterium | reverse complement strand
GAAGCCGACGTGGAAAAGCTCAGGCTGGCCGAGCGCATGCGGCGGGATCTGATCGGCAACATCTCCCATGACCTGCGCAGCCCGCTCACCTCGCTGCAGGGCTCGCTGGAAACCATGGTAATGAAGGAGTCGAGCCTCTCCGCCGACGAGCGCCGTTCGTTTCTTTCCATCAGCCTGCGCAATGCCTTCAGCCTCCAGAAGCTCGTGGAGGAGCTTTTCGAGCTGGCAAAGCTTGACGCCCGCCAGGCTCCCCTGAAGAGGGAGCCGCTGCAGATCGCCGAGCTGGCCCAGGACGTGGCGCTGAAGCTCGCCCCGCAGGCGGAGAAAGCCGGGGTGTCCCTCTCGGTGGACAGGGAGCGCGAGCTGCCGCTGGTCTCCTGCGACATTGGCATGATCGAGCGGGTGCTGACGAACCTCATCGACAATGCCCTGAGGTTCACCCCCGCCGGCGGGTCGGTCCGCGTGGGGCTTTCCCCGGAGAACGGCGGCGTGCGTCTCACCGTCACCGACACGGGTGCCGGCATCGCCCCCGAGGACCTGCCCCACGTTTTCGAGCGCTTCTACAGGGCCGACAAGAGCAGGGACAGGGCCACCGGCGGCGCCGGCCTGGGCCTGGCGATAGCACGGCAGATCGTGGAGCTGCACGGCGCTTCCCTGCAGGTGCACAGCAGGCCCGGCGAGGGTGCCCGCTTCACCTTCACCCTGGACGGCTGTGCGGCGTGGGGTGACCGCGACGTGCAGCTTCCGTGACACTTTCGTGATGCGCGGCAGCTACCTTGAACCCATGAACAATCCCGGCGCTGCGGCGCCCCGGATGGACGGGGGAGGAGGGCAATGATCGTACTGCTTGCATTTGCATTCGTTTCGGGGGTCATCACGATACTCTCCCCCTGCATCCTGCCGGTGCTTCCCATCGTGCTCTCCGGCGGCGTGGGGGGAGGGAAGGCGCGGCCCTTCGGCGTGCTGGCCGGCTTCGTGGTGAGCTTCACCGTCTTCACCCTTTCCCTTTCGGCCATCGTGCAGTCCATTGGGATCCCGGTGGATGCCCTGCGCATCGTGGCGGTGGTCCTCATCGTGCTCTTCGGCGTGGTGATGCTGGTGCCCTGGCTGCGCGACCGCTTCGAAGTCTTCACCTCCCGCATTGCCAGCCGCGGCAGCGGCGGCGGAGCCGCAGCGGGCGGCGCCACGGTGGTCGGGGTGGGGGGCGCAGCCCCGCGGCGCCAAATCCGCGGAGTACCGCGGCGCGGATTCTGGAGCGGGGTGGTGGTCGGACTGAGCCTCGGGCTGATCTGGACACCGTGCGTCGGGCCCATCATGGCATCCGTTATCAGCCTGGCACTCACCCAGCACGTCGACGGCGGGTCGGTGTTCATCACTCTGGCCTACACGGTGGGCACCGCCATCCCCATGCTCGGTGTCATGCTCGGCGGACGGGCGCTGCTGAACAAGGTACCTGCCCTCACGCGCAACGCTGGCAACATCCAGAAGGGGTTCGGGGTGCTGATGATCTTGGTGGGCGTGGCCATCGGCTTTGGGTGGGACCGCCAGTTCCAGGCAGCCGTCCTGCGCGCCTTCCCCAACTACGGCTCGGGCCTGACCGCCATTGAGAAGGTAAAGCCCGTGCAGGCCGTCCTGAAGGCCCGCGAGAAGAGCGGAACCGGGGTGACGGCCGCTGCCGAGGGGGTGTTCTCGGCTCCGGAGATCGCCCCTGAGAACGGCATGCTCAGCGACTATGGCGCCGCTCCCGCCTTTGTCACGACGGGAAGCTGGTTCAACACCGAGGGGCTTTCCCCCGCCTCGGGCCAGATGGCGGGAGGCGTCTCGATGCCCCTCACCCTGGAGAGCCTGCGGGGCAAGGTGGTGGTGGTGGATTTCTGGACCTACAGCTGCGTCAACTGCGTACGCACGCTGCCTTACCTGAAGGCCTGGTACGATACGTACCGCGACAAGGGGCTGGTCATCGTGGGTGTGCACACGCCCGAGTTCGAGTTCGAAAAGAACACGGCCAACGTGGCCCGCGCCATCAAGGACCTCGGGGTGAGCTGGCCCGTGGTGCAGGACAACGACTACAAGGAGTGGAACGCGTACGCCAACCAGTACTGGCCGGCCCACTACTTCATCGATGCGAAGGGCAGGGTGCGCTACTTCCACTTTGGCGAAGGGGACTACGACGTCTCGGAAAGAGTGATCCAGGCGCTGCTGAAGGAGGCCGGGGCAAGCGTTGGCGGCATCGTCTCCAAGCCTGCCCCCGTGCTGGCAACCCAGACGCCCGAGACGTACCTCGGCTACGACCGCGGCGCCGGCCTTCTCACGGAGGCCAAGCTGGTGCCTGACACGGCAAGCGACTACGCGCCGACGCGGATGCCCGGCAACGGCGAATGGACCCTGAGCGGGAAATGGACAATCACCCCCCAGTACATCGTGCCGGATTCTACGGGAACGCTGCAGCTGGGCTTCCAGGCGAAGAACGTGTTCCTTGTCATCGAGCCCCAGGAGCGCGGCGCCACACTCGCGGTTTCGGTGGATGGAAAACCGGCGGCGGATACGCCTGACGTGAAATTGGGCAGCCTTGCACCTTCGGAGAGCCGGATGTACCAGCTCGTCGGCCAGGGCGCGGCGGGGCTGCATGTTCTTCGCCTCGACGTGAAGGGAAAGCTGCGGCTGTTCGCATTCACGTTCGGTTGACGCGCTGGAGATGAGGAGGACGATACGATGAAGAGGATATACATGGCGCTGCTGGCTTTTGCGGCGGCCGGGGCGCTCTGGGCAGCCCCCGCGGCAGACCCGGCGAAGCCGCAGAGCGCGATCTTTGCCGGCGGGTGCTTCTGGAGCATGCAGTCGGCGTTCGAAAACGTCTACGGGGTGATGCTGGCCGTGTCAGGCTATACGGCCGGAACGACCAAGCGGCCCAATTACCAGAACTACGCGGCCGGCGGTCACGTGGAGGCGGTCAGGGTCATCTGGGACCCCAGCCGCGTGAGCTACCGCGAGCTGCTGGACACCTACTGGCACCACACCGATCCCACCGACGGGGCCGGGCAGTTCGTGGACCGGGGCCCCCAGTATCGCCCCATAGTCTTCTGGACCGATGAGCAGCAGCGGGCCGACGCGGAAGCCTCGAAGGCGGCGCTGGCAAAGTCAGGGAAGTTCAAGGCCCCGATTGCCGTTGAGATCCGAAAGGCGCAGGAGTTCACTCCCGCCGAGGACTATCACCAGGATTACGTGCGCAAGAACCCCGCCCGCTACCAGGACTACTTCGCGGGCTCGGGCCGCGTGGAGTTCTTCACGAAGGTCTGGGGCAAGAGCGTGCTCATGGATCCGGCGGCCCCGCCGAATGCCGCGGAGGGGAAGTGGCAGAAGCCCCCCGCGGATCAGCTGCGCAAGACGCTCACTGCCATGCAGTTCGACGTCACGCAGAGGGACGGCACGGAGCCGCCATTCCAGAATGAATATTTCAACAACGAACGGGCGGGGCTTTACGTGGACATCGTCTCCGGCGAGCCGCTGTTCAGCTCCATCGACAAGTTCGATTCCGGCACCGGCTGGCCCAGCTTCACGCGCCCCCTCGTGCCCGCCAACGTCGAGCTGAAGGAGGACCGCACGTTCGGCATGGTGCGCATCGAGGTGCGCAGCCGCTTCGCCAACTCGCACCTGGGCCACCTCTTCGACGACGGCCCGGCCCCGACGGGCATGCGCTACTGCATGGACTCCGCGTCCCTGCGCTTCATCCCCGTGGAGGATCTGCAGAAGACCGGCTACGGGCAGTACCTGAAGTTTTTCGAAAAGTAGGAAACCCCGTTTTTACCGCCCCCCTAGGCCGCGGGAGCATCGGCTCCCGGCCGGGGGGGCTTTTTTTTCGGGGCGAGCAGGAGCAGGGCGCAGCCGACCAGGACCGAAAGGTCGGCGAGATTGAAGATGCCCGTGTGCACGAAGCCGATGCCCACGATGATGAAATCCCCCACCCTGCCGTCGTGAAAGAGGCGGTCGATGAGGTTACCGCATCCCCCGCCGACGATGAAGGCCAGCCCCGCGATCACGGTCCACGCCGTTTCCCTGCGCCGGGCGACAGAGATGATCATTGCCACCAGAACGATGATGGGGAACGCGATGAACGCAGCCATGCGAACGGGCCGCGGCAGGGCGGAGCCGAGGCTGAGGAACGCGCCGGAGTTCTCCACGTAGCGCAGCAGCACCACGCCGTCCACCAGGGACACGGTGCCGCGGCCCTCCAGGTGCTGGCGGGCGGCATGCTTGGCTGCCTGGTCGCAGCCGATGCAGGCCACCACGATGAGAACGATCAGGCCCAGCTTCATGACCCTGCCGCGCATAGATACACTATATTGCCATGGGATGCGGGAAATGGGTAGTAATAGCCTGCGTCAATGAGTGTTCGGCGACGTGCACCCGGAGGTATGCCCATGCCCGCAAAAGCCATCGTCCAGTCGCTTCTTGCCATCCTCCTCTGGAGCGTGCTGGCGTTCCTCGCGCTGCGGCTCTCACGCATGCCGCCGTTTCTCCTGATCGGCATTGCGCTGTGCATCGGCGCCCTCTGCGGCGTGCACAGGATCTCGCAGTGGCGCGTTCCCATCCCGGTGCTCCTTCTCGGCGTCTACGGCCTCTTCGGGTTCCACTTCTGCCTGTTCATGGCCCTGCGCCTGGCACCCCCCGTAGAGGCGAACCTGATCAATTACCTGTGGCCGCTCCTGATCGTGGTGCTCACGCCGCTGTTCCTCCGCGGGTACACGCTGAAGGCGCGCCACATCGCCGCGGCGTGCCTGGGACTTGCGGGAGCGTTCCTGATCGTCACCGGCGGCACGCTGCGATTCGGGCGGCCACCGTACTCGGTGGCATTCGACACCCGCTCGCTGCCCGGCTACCTCCTTGCCGCCGCCTCGGCATTCATCTGGGCAAGCTATTCGCTTTTGACAAAGCGGGTGGCATCGTTTGCAAACGCGGCCATCGGGCTTTTCTGTCTGTGCTCGGGGGTGCTCTCCCTGGGAGTGCACTTTCTCTTCGAGCCGCGGTACGCATTCGCGCTGCGGGACCTGCCGCTCCTTCTGGCGCTGGGCCTCGGTCCCATGGGGGCCGCATTCTTTTTCTGGGACGCCGCCCTGAAAAACGGCGACCCGCGCATCATTGGCTCCTTCGCCTACCTGACGCCGCTATTGTCCACGCTGCTTCTCATCGTCACCGGGAGCGGGAGATTCACCATTGTCTCGGTGGTCGCGATGGTGCTGATCGTCGGGGGCTCGGTGCTGGGCTCGCTGACCGTGGGACG
>JBEKVA010000305.1:0-5308 GCA_049514475.1 Spirochaetia bacterium | reverse complement strand
GGAAGAGTTCGGCTTCCGCACGCTGGAATCCGGGATCGTTTCCAGCTACTCCAACCAGGATTACTCGAATGAGTCCATCATGCTGACAGGGGACCTGAACATCATCGACGTGGAATGGATCATCCAATACCAGATCACCGACGCGCGCGCGTGGCTGTTCAACGTGCAGGACCAGCACAAGACCATCCGCGACATCTCGCAGTCGGCCATCAACATGCTGGTCGGGGACCGCACGATCTTCGACGTGATCGGCGCCGAGCGGGCGAACATCGAGCTGCAGGGCCAGGAGCTGATGAACCAGCTATACAAGTCCTACGGGCTGGGCATCCGGGTCACCACGGTGAAGCTGCAGAACATCGTGCCCCCGAAGGGCGCCGTGCAGGACGCCTTCGAGGACGTGAACAAGGCCATCCAGGACCGCAGCAGGATGATCAACGAGGGCAAGGAGGCGTACAACCAATCCATCCCCCGCGCCAGCGGCCAGGCTGACCAGACCATCCAGGAAGCCCAGGGGTATGCCACCGAGCGCGTGAACCAGGCGCGCGGGGATGTGTCGCGGTTCCTCGCCGTCCTTGGCGAGTACCGGCAGGCGCCCGACGTGGTGCGCACCCGGCTGTACTATGAAATGTACGACACGGTGTTCGGGAATGCCGACGGCACCGACCTCATCGACAGGAACCTGAAGAACTTCATTCCCTTGAAGAACATGGCAAACACACCCGCCGCGCCGGCCGCTTCGCGCCCGAGCATCGGCGTGAGCGCGGTCACTCCGGCGGCGCCCGCACCGCAGAATGCGCCTGCGGCGCAGGGAGGCTCAAATTGAGAAAAACAGTACTTATCATCGTCCTGGTCGGGGTGTTCCTCCTGATCGCCTCTCTCCTGGGGCCGTACTACATCCTCACCGAGGGAGAGCAGGCGGTCGTGGTGCAATTCGGCAGGATCGTGCGCGCAGAGACCACGGCGGGCCTGAAGTACAAGGTCCCCTTCGTGGAGACCGTCGTGAAGTATTCGAAGAAGGTGCAGTCCTGGGACGGGGATGCCCAGCGGATACCCACCTCGGAGAACCAGTTCATCTGGGTGGACACCACGGCGCGCTGGCGCATCGCGGACCCCAAGAAGTTCTACGAATCGGTGGGCTCCATGACGCAGGCGCAGGGGCGGCTCGATGATGTCATCGATTCGGAGGTGAGGAAGATCATCTCCAAGAACCCGTTGCGGGAAGCGGTGCGGGACTCCAACGTGATCAGCGAGATCAAGAGGAGCAACGTGCTGGCAAGCGTTGCCGGCTCCGCGGAGAGCTCCGCGGCGCTGAGCAACATATCCACGCTGGCGGAAGTCCAGTACGAAAAAATCCTCATAGGACGCAGGGCGCTCTCCATCGAGATGCGCGACGAGGCGCGCACCATCATGCCCCAGTACGGCATGGAGCTCATCGACGTGATCATCCGCCAGATCAAGTACTCCGACGACCTGACCCCCAGCGTCTACGACCGCATGATCAAGGAGAGAAACCAGATCGCGCAGGCATTCCGCTCCGACGGTGAGGGAGAGAAGGCGAAGTGGCTCGGCCAGACCACCCGCGAGCTGAAGCAGATCCAGTCCGACGCCGAAAGAAAGGCCAAGGAGATCAAGGCAAAGGCCGATGCCGAGGCACTGGCCATCAGGAACCGGGCCTACAGCCAGGACCCCGATTTCGCCGATTACTGGATGGCGCTGGAGGAGTACAAGACGATCCTCCCGAAGTTCAACAAGACCATGACGACCGACTCGGATTTCTACAAGTACCTCTACAACAAGAGAGGCAGGTAGAAGCGGCGGGCCGCGCACCCGCCGCGGCTCCGCGGCCCGTACGCCAGAACGCAGAAAGGCGCCCCAGCTCGGGGCGCCTTTTTTTGCTGTTGGGATTCCGACAGGTGACTATTCCTGCTACCTTTCACATATGAATTGTACCCTGAGCTACGGCCGGCAGGGACTGCCAGTTTAATTCCCCGACGACTGGGACGTGACGTGGCCGCGGAAGTGTGCCCGCAAGAGGTTCACTCCCTGTAAGGCTCAGGGCGCCGGCATCCTCCGCACAGCGGTCTGGGCAATCCTGTCCAGCCCCGCGTGAAAGCGCGTCAGCTCAGGCTCCACCACGGGTATCTCACGCAGTCCCTTCAGCACCTCGGTAAAAAGGCCGCTGTTCTTGCGGTGCGCGAGCTTGTTCGCAAGACGCAGGATTTCGCGCGCCAGCTTCCCCGTCTCCGGCCCGGCGGGATTGCCGCGGATGATTTCCGACAGCACGTCGATCTCCTGGCGGACATCGGAGAGGGCGCAGGCGGAAAGCGTGTCCAGAAAGCGCTCGGCATCCGCGGCGTCAGGGAAGCAGGGCGGGGATGCATCGGGGTGAAACCTCCAGAAGCGGCGCATGGGCAGGCGCACCGCGCCGCCGGCTGGCCGTGCAACAATGATGGCATCCCCGTCAACCGCAAATGCGGCACGCACCCGCGCCGGGTCGAATGCTCCGCCCATCAATCGCGCCAGGCGCAGGGGGCGCAGAACGGCCGCCATGTCCGTCCGCGCTGACGGGCGCACGTGTCGATCCACCACCAAGGCGAGCTCGATGTTCCGTGTGGTGCGCTCCAGGCTCTGCTTGCCGCCGGGGTACTTCACGTAGCCGGTGGAGACAACCGAAAGGCTGCCCGTTTCAGCCAGGATGCCGCACAGCTCCTCCAGTCCGATGAGCCCTTCATTGCTGTAACTCACCACCAGCCAGCGGCAATCGGCGGCCCCGACCACTCCGCGAAGCGCCGCGGCGGCCGTGTCGCGGTAGCAGAATGCCGAGCGCGTCCTCTTCCAGTCCGCGCGGATGCCGGCCTTCTGGCGGAGCCTGCCGTCGGGACCGCGTTCCTCGCTCACAGGGGGCCTGTCCCAGCGCGCGATGGTGTTCAGCATGAAATAGTTGCTCCCGTACTGGTGGACCGCGTAGGGCGGGTCGAGGTAGCAGATGTCCGCCGAACGGCCCGCGAGGAACTCCTGGGCGTCCATGCACGAGGCGGCTGCCGGCCAGCGGGCGTCCACGACGAGCGGCGCTCGGACCTCGATCCTCTTCATGATGCGTCCCAGCGCGTCCCTGCCGTGGCCCCCGAAACCCCTGTGGCAAGCCTTGAAGACCCCCGAGGTGTTGGTGTGGGTGGCGGCCTGGTACAGCAGCGCCGCGATGAGCACGGCCTTCTCCTTGAAGGCCGTCCCCTCCGGGGTGCCAGGGTACATCTCCTCGATGCGCTCCCGCACCGCATCGATGATGAGCCCATTCTCCCTTGTATAGAAGAGCCGCTCCGTCCGCCAGTCAGCTTTCTCCGTGCTGCGCGGCGCATAGTGCCTGCTGATGTAAGCGCCATCCTCCGAAGGCGATGGCAGCCCGTTCAGCTCGGCGAGAGCTCCCGCAAGTCCGCCATGGTCGGCGAAAAGCCCTGCCAGCTCAGAAGCGTACGTGCCAAGGTGGCAGGTGTTGATGATGAAGGAATAGTATTCCCAGTCGTTCGCTTCCACGGCGAACCCCATCATCCTGGCAAGCCGCGCCACGGCGCCCGATCCCGCGAAGGGGTCGAGAAAAAGCGTGCGCGATCCCTTCAGCTCAAGGTGCGCAAAAACATCGTGCAGGAACGGCAGGAGCGCCCGCTTGTTGCCGAGGTACGCGATGAGCTGCTCGGTGAGGTAGGGATGGCGCAGGTCGATGCCAGCCGCCGACATCAGGTGAGCTCCTTCCGCGCGCGGGGAACCTGGCGGCTCAGTCCGGGGAATAGGTGGCCCTGTTCCTGTCAGTCTCGAAGACCTCGACGAGGGTGAGGTTTGTCTGCGGCATTTCCGCGTGCATCTTGTCGTGGATGAATCGCGCGATGCGTTCCGCGCTGGGACAGCCGTCGGCAAAGGCCGGATGATCGTTGAGACTGGTATGGTCCAGCTCGGAGATGGTCTTCCGCAGCGCCGTTTTCATGATCCCGAAATCCACCAGCATTCCCCCGTCGTCGAGGGTCGGCCCGGCTGCCGTTACGAAGACCTTGTAATTGTGTCCGTGCAGCCTTTCGCACCGCCCATGGTAGCGGGTGAGGAAATGGGCAGCTGCAAAGCCGTCCTCGATGCGCACCGTGTACATGACTCTTCTCCCAGCGGAGAGCATATTCATTTCACCCCGGCAAATCAAATCGAAGGGAACGGCATCACGGTGTCTTCTCCCCCATCGACGATCCACCGGAAATCATGTAATTTCTCCCTTCAACCGATTCCAAGGAGGGTAATTCATGAAACGCGCGCTCGCAGTGGCTCTCGTACTGTGCATTGGCCTTGTCGGGATGGCATTCGGACAGGTGAAAGCGAAGGACGGGATGTACTTCGCCCAGGAGGACATCTTTGCGCCCCAGGGATGGAAGGACCAGGTGGTGGTCACCGTCGGCGGCGGAAAGATCGCGAAGGTAAGCTGGAACGGCGTGTCCAACCTCGGCGTTGCCGATAAGAAAACGGTCGCGATGGCAGGCGGCTACGGCATGAAGAAGGCGTCCAAGCTGGGCCTCGAATGGGACGCGCAGGCGGCGAACGTGGAAGCCTACCTGGTAAAAACGCAGGACCCGGGCTTCTCCAAGTTCAAGGCCGACGGCACCACCGACGCCATCAGCGGCGCCTCCCTGCACGTAAAGGGATTCTACGACCTGGTCAACAAGGCCCTTGCCGCGGGACCCGTTGCAAAAGGCATCTACAAGAAGGACGGCTGGTTCTTCAAGGAGCAGCCCGCCTTTGACACGCAGACCGGCTGGAAGGACTCCGTCCTGGTGACCGTGGTCAACGGCAGGGTCGTGGACGTGCTGTGGAACGGGACCAGCAAGGACCCCGCGAAGAAATCCAAGCTCGTCGAGGCAACATCCGGGCGCTACGGAATGGCAAAAGCGGCGAAGAAGGGTGAATGGAATGTCCAGGCTGCCGCGATCCAGGCCGCCATCCTGAAGGCGCAGGACCCGGCAAAGATCGCGGTTCGCTCCGACGGGACCAGTGATGCCATCTCGGGTGCCAGCATCCACGTCACCGCCGTTTTTCTCGCCATCGATGCGCTGAAGGATGCCCGCTGACCTTCCCTGTGGATGTATCGTCAACTGAAGCGCCACGCCGCGCGGGGCTTTTTCGTATTGCCATGAGCGGCCCGGCCCGGGTAGCATGCAGAGAGATATGCGCGAAACGACCGTTAGAGAGCTGTTCGCGGGACAGGCGGTGGAGGCGGTCCGGGGCACAATGGATCGCCCTGTCCGCGGCATCGCCTACGATTCGCGCGAGGTGGAAC
>JBEKVA010000304.1:0-5384 GCA_049514475.1 Spirochaetia bacterium | reverse complement strand
GGACATCATCGTCTTCTATGACCGCTCCTCGGGGGTGAGCTTCTGCAAGCCCGAGATGAAGAAAGACTACCTGGCAAAGATGAAGCAGCTCAGCCCCAAGGCGACCCCGGGGAGCCTGCTCTCGCGCAACCCCGTGCGCGCGCTCACGCAGCTTGAACGCTACTTCTACGCGAACATCACGCACAACAAGCGCATAGTGCTGATCATCGACTACGCCGAGACGGTGGTGCCCAACACTGACATCTCCCGCTACACCGACGAGGACCGCTACTGCCTGGTGACGCTGAACCGCTGGGCCAGCGATCCCATTTTCACCCAGGGAGACGTGTCGATAATACTTCTCACGGAGAATCTTGCCGATCTCAACCCGACCATCGTGCGCTCCCCCAGCGCCATCAAGGTGCACATCCCCATCGCGGATGCCACGGTGCGGGAGAGCTTCCTGCACTTCCTGGACAGGAGCGGGAAGCTCCTGATGGAGGAGTCTCTCTCCATCCCCGAGTTCGCGGGCATCACCAGCGGGCTTAACCTGGTGAACCTCAACCAGCTCGCCGCCGAGAGCTTCCAGGAGGACAGGGAGATCAGCCTCACCTACCTGAAGGAAAAGAAGAAGCAGATCATCGAGGCGGAAGCGGTCGGGCTGCTGGAGTTCATCGAGAGCGAGCACGACCTGTCGGCCGTCTCGGGCCACGACTTCGTGAAGAAGCGCTTCCGCAGCGCCGCGAAGGCCATCCGTGAGAGCCGCTTCGACGTGCTTCCCATGGGGTACCTGTTGTCAGGGCCGGTGGGGACGGGCAAGAGCTTCATGGTCACCGCGTTCACGGGAGAGATCGGCATCCCCATCGTGAAGTTCCGCAACTTCCGCTCCAAGTGGCAGGGGGTCACGGAGAGCAACCTCGAGAAGATCCTGAACATCCTCAAGGCCATGGCTCCCGTGGGGGTCATGATCGACGAGGCGGACGCGTTCCTGGGGGACAGGAACCAGGAGGGGGATTCGGGCACGAGCAACCGCATCTTCGCCCAGATCGCGCAGTTCATGGGGAACACCGAGTACCGGGGAAAGATCATCTGGTTCCTCATCACCTGCCGGCCCGACCTGCTCCCCATCGACTTGAAACGGCAGGGACGCGCCGAGGAGCACCTGGCGCTCTTCTATCCAGAGACCATTGAGGAAAAGGAAGACCTCTTCGACACGCTGGTGAAGAAGCTCTCCCTGCGCATGCAGAAGGCCAACGTGGCCGACCTTTTCCGCCGCTACAAGTACGAGTTCTCCGGGGCTGACCTGGAGTCAGTTCTCATCAGGGCCAAGTTCCTCTCCGCCATGAACAACCACGTGTTCGTGACAAAGGGGGACCTGGAGGAGACCATCGGGGACTTCATGCCCCCGGCGTACCCGCACGAGATCGAGCTGCAGAACCTCGTCGCCGTGCTGGAGTGCACCAGCCGCGAGATGGTGCCCAAGCGCTTCCGCGACATGAGCCGCGATCGGCTGGTGAGCGAGATCAAGCAGCTGAAGGTGCTGCTGCACGAGAGGGAGTAGGCAGCGCCGCGGCCCCGCCGGCCGCCTGGGCATTTGCACGCGGCGGCGGCGGCGGTCATCGAGGCGGGCGCGGGGGACGCCGGGGCGAGGATTGACCTTCCCGTCCCTGCAAGTAGAATACACGGAATGGCAGAGCAGAAAGTGAGCCCGCGAAAGTCGGAGATCACGCGCACGACGCGGGAAACCGACATCAGCATCACCCTGGACCCTGACGCCGCCGTCGCGGGTGGCATTTCCACCGGGGTTCCTTTTTTCGACCACCTCCTCACGAGCATGTCCTTCCACGGAAGGCTGGGGCTGAAGATCGCCGCCCGCGGGGACGTGGACGTCGATCCCCATCACCTCGTGGAGGATGTCGGGCTCGTGCTGGGCCAGGCGTTCGCCGCGGTCATGGAAAAGACCGGCTCCGTGGCGCGCTTCGCCCACGCCGTGATTCCCATGGATGAGGCGCTGGCCGAGGTGACCATCGACGTCTGCGGGAGGCCCACGCTCGTCCTGAAAGCGGATTTTCCCCAGCCGTCGGCGGGCACCTTCGACATGTCGCTGCTCCGCGAGTTCTTCGGCGGCCTGGTCGGCCAGGCGCGCGTGAGCCTGCACGTGGAAATCCGCCGGTGAGAGAACAGCCACCACATGGCCGAGGCGGCCTTCAAGGCGCTGGGGAAGGCCCTGCGGGATGCATACGCGCCGGCGGCGCAGGAAATGTCGTCAAAGGGCAGAATCGGCTGACCTGAAGCGCCGCGGCGATACGTGCGAAACCCGCAAGGTATTTACTCTAGCGAATTAATCAAGTATCTTGGAAGATGAAGGCAAGGATGAACACGCAGGACATCCTTAAAAAGTTGCCACCCGGCGGCTTTCTGAAAATTGCATCTGAAAAAACCGCTCCCCTTGCTCGGGAGAAAAGGGCATCGCTCATTCGGAAGGGCAACGAGCTGTTCAACAAGGGGGAGTATGGCCTCGCGCAGAGAATATTCATTACGACAAAATACTCGGACGGCCTGATCCGTCTGGGAGATACATACGTGAAGGGCGGGAGGCCGCTTGATGCCCTCCGCCTGTACTGGATAGCGCCGGCGCCCGACAAGCGGGCGGCCATGGTCGAAAAAATAGCACAGGTGATGAAACAATGGCTGGCAGAGGGGATAACGAAAACGAATGAGCACGAATGAGGAGAAAATGTCCGAGCCGGTACCGGTCTCGATCTCGGAGCTTTCCAAGAGGGGCTACCAGCTTCTCAAGGAAGATCACATAGCAGAGGCGGAGGAGAACTTCCGCCGCATCCTGGAGATTGAGCCGCAGAACAACTACGCCCTGGTGGGCATGGGGGATGCGGCGCGCAAGCGCAAGTCCTACCACGAGGCCATCCGGTACTACGAGGAATGCCTTGGGTACCACGTGGGCAACAAGTACGCCCTCGTGGGCCTGGCGGACAGCTACCGCTCTCTGAAGCAGTTCCACCGCGCCATCGAGATCTGGGAGAAATACCTGGCCCAGGGCGACAGCGACGTGACGGTCCTCACCCGTATTGCGGATGCCTACCGCAAGGTGCTTGATTTCAGCAGGTCCAAGGAGATCTACCACAAGATTCTGGAGATAGATCCGGGCAACCCCTATGCCCTGACCGGCCTGGGATACCTGCACTTCGACCTGAAGGAATACCGCGAGGCGCTCACCTACTGGGAGCGGATGCACGAAAAGGACCCGAAGAACATCTGGGTGCTCACCTCAATTGGCAACTGCTACCGCAAGCTGAAGACCTACGAGCGGGGCATCCCGTATTTCAAGAAGGCGCTGGACATCCAGCCGAACAACTTCTACGCGCTCTTCGGGCTGGCCGACTGCTACCGCGGGATGAACGACCCGCAGGAGTCCCTCTTCTACTGGCAGAAGATCCTCGATGCCGACCCGGATAACAAGGTGATCCTCACCCGCATCGGGGACTCGCACCGCGCCATGAACAATCTCGACACCGCGCGCGAGTACTACAGCAAGGCGCTGAATATCGAGTTCGACAGCTACGCGGTCCTGGGCCTGGCGCTGATCAACAAGGAGAAGGGGAACTACCTGGAGGCCATCGAGAGCCTGTCCGGCCTCCTGGTCAACGACGCGAAAAACCCCCGCCTGTACCTGGAGATCGCGCAGAGCTGGCTGGCGCTGGACAAGAAAGACAAGGCGCTGGACGTGCTGCTGCGCGCCCAGCGCATGGGAATCAAGAACCTCGGCATCGGCGAGCTTCTGGAGAAACTGCAGAAGGGCTAGGGGCCCCGTCCTACTCCAGCACCGCCCTGATCCTCCGCACCCCCGCGGAGGATGACTGTTCCTTCTGAATGACGAACTTCCCGAGCACCCCGGTATGCTCCACGTGGGGTCCGCCGCACACTTCCTTGGAGAAGTCCCCGATCGTGTAGACCTTCACCTTCTCCGCGTATTTCTCCCCGAACAGGGCGATGGCGCCCGATGCCTTTGCCTCCTCGATTGTCATGATCTCCATGCTTACGGGAAGGTCCCGTTTGATCTGCTCGTTCACGATGGCTTCGACCGTGCGCACCTGCTCCTCGGTCATGGGCGCGGTGTGCGAGAAATCGAAGCGCAGCCTCTCCACGGTGATGTTCGATCCCTTCTGGGCCACGTGGGTTCCCAGCACGGTGCGCAGCGCCTGGTGCAGGAGATGCGTCGCGGTGTGCAGCTTTGTGGTCATCTCCGAGTGGTCGGCCAGCCCGCCCTTGAATGTCTTCTCCGCCCCCGCCTTCGACAGCTCCTGGTGCTTGCTGAACGCCTCCTCGAAGCCCTTCCTGTCCACGCCCATGCCGTGCTCGCGCGCCAGCTCCTCGGTGATCTCGATGGGAAAGCCGTAGGTGTCGTACAGGCGGAATGCCACGCGGCCGGGGATTATCTTCTGGGGGTTCTTCATGAGGTTGGGGAGAATCTTCTCGAACTCCTTCTCTCCTTTTATGAGGGTCTCGACGAATCTCTCCTCCTCCTGGCTCAGCTCCTGGGCGATCATGGCCTCGCCTTTGCGCAGCTCGGGATAGAAGTCCTCGTAGATGGCAACGATCGTGGCGGAGAGCTTGCCGAGGAAGGCTCCCTCGAGGCCGAGCTTGCGGCCGTGGCGGATGCTGCGGCGGATGAGACGGCGCAGGATATAGCCCTGCCCCACGTTGGACGGCTTTACCCCCCGCTCGTCCCCGATGATGAAGACCGAGGTGCGCAGGTGATCGGCAATGATGCGGAAGGAGGTGTCGATGGCGGCATCGCTACCATATTTCTTTCCCGTTATGGCCTGCAGGCCTTCGATGACGGGCCAGAACAGCTCGGTCTCGAAGACGGTCTTCTTGCCCAGGATCATCGCAAGGGTGCGCTCGACCCCCATGCCCGTATCCACCGTTTTCTGGGCCAGGGGAGGGTAGGCGCCCTCGGCCGTCTTGTTGTACTGCATGAACACGTCGTTCCACACCTCGATGTACTTGCCGCAGTGGCAGCCCGGCTTGCAGTCGGGGCCGCAGGCCGGCACGAGGGTGTCGATGAACATTTCCGTGTCCGGGCCGCAGGGCCCGGTCTGACCGGCAGGGCCCCACCAGTTGTCCTTCCGGCCCAGGAAATGGATGCGCTGCTCGGGGATGCCGACCGCTTTCCAGACTCCCGCCGCTTCGTTGTCAGGCGGCACTTCCCTGTCACCGGCAAACACCGTGACGGAGAGCCTCTCGGGAGGAAAGCCCAGCCACTTCGGCGAGGTGAGGAACTCGAAACTGAACTCGATGGCGTCCTTCTTGAAGTAATCCCCGAGTGACCAGTTGCCCAGCATCTCGAAGAACGTCAGGTGCGCCGCATCGCCTACTTCCTCGAT
>JBEKVA010000303.1:0-5941 GCA_049514475.1 Spirochaetia bacterium | reverse complement strand
AATGGAAATCTCGTCGGCAACGAGCTGGCACACGGGCCTGTAGGAAAGCTCCTTGCCCTGGGCCGGGGGAACGGGGCGGAAGACGTCGATGGTCAGCTTCCCTGTCGAGGTCATCCCGGTTGCCACGATTTCCAGGCCGTGGTCGCCGATGAGGTCCCTGACGGAAAGGGAGAAAACGCGGCCGTCGGTTGCATTCGTGGGGGATTCCCAGCTCTGGTAATAATAGGTCCCCCGCGAAGGATCGGCGTCGGCCACGATGATCCGGACCGGCGCGTCGACATCACCCGTCCGCTTGACCGCGATCACCTGCTTCTGAAAGGGGCTCTGGTCGAGCGTTGCGTTTATAATCTGGAGCACGGTGTCCCCGGGATCGAGGGAGATGCGGGGGCTCAGTGATGAGCCGGCCGGCCGTTTTTCCACGGTCATCGGCGGTGCCGATGCAGCCGACGCTCCCGGCGGCTGCGGCACGATGCGGATGGGCCCGGTTGCGCCAATCGCCGTGCGCTGGCAGGCGGCAAGGCTCCCCAGGAGCAGGGCAAGAGTGAAGAATGTCTTGTCCAGGACTGTCTTTCGAGAAATCTCCAGGGAGTCGCGGCATTTGAAACCGGCGGCTGTCCGATGACCGCCGCCGCCGAAAAGCTGGGCAATCTCTGCGACATTGATGTTGCCTTTCGAGCGCATCGAGCAGCGCAGCAGCCCCTCGGTGTTTTCCTTGAAGAAGACCGAAACGCGGATATCCTCGCTTTTCAGCGGGATGTTGATCAGCTGGTCGGCCTCCTCGTAGTTCGCCCCTGATTCCATGATCGTCTCGCGGCGCATCGTGAGGATGGCGACGTGGCTGTCGAAGGCGAGCTCCAGTGTCGAGAGAACCCGTGCGTGCAGAATGAGGGCGGAGATGGAGTTGCTCTCGAAGACGTGCGCGTAGACAGCATTCGGCTCCACCCCGAGGGTGACAAGCTCGCGCGCAATGGCAAAAGTCACCGCGGTCGTCTTCGGGTAGATGAAGCATCCCGTGTCGAAGAGGATGCCTGTGTACAGCGCCTCGGCCGTGGCGAAATCGATCTTCACCTTCATCTCGGAGAGGATCTGGAAGATTACCTCCGAGGTCGAGGAGGCATTTTTTTTGATGAGGTTGCGGGCAAGCAGGTCCTCTTCACCCTCGTGGTGGTCGATGATGAAATGCTCGCGCACCCGCGGCAGGACCTGCGTGGCCACCTGCCCGATGTTGTGTATGTCGTTCGTATCGAGCATGAGCAGGGAGTACTCGCCGATGTCCGCGGGCACGCTCCCTTCCCCGTCGAGCACGCTGATGAGCGTGTCGGCCTCCAGGAAAGCGAACTTGCGCGGGGTGGGGTCCGCGTTGAGGACGATCGCATCCTTGCCCATGGCGCGCAGCGCGCGCACCATGGCGCACTCGCTGCCAATGGCGTCTCCGTCAGGTGTCTCATGCGCCGTGATGACGAAGCGCTGCGTCCGGTTGATGAAATCGATGGCGCCCTGGAACTCGTTCACGGTTTCGTCCTGGCGCCGCCGCCTCGCGCCCCCGTGGGCGCGCTCTTGCCCGCCGCCTCCGCGGCGTGGCCGTCAAGAACGCTCGTGCCCCTGCGGAGAACCTTCATCCGCCGCAGGGCAGCCGCGGGGACGCCCCCGGCGATGTAGCTTGCCGCCTCGGCATGGAAGCCGTTGGGAATGTCGGCGTTGGTTCCCACGAGCGTCATGCCGTCCCTGATCTGCGCGGGATAGTCAATGTTCTTCATCGTGGAGGTCTTTGCGCCAATAGCGCAGTTGTCGCCGATATTCGGCGATGTCCGCGGCACCTCCGCGGTGAAGGGAAGGATGAGGGCGCTGCGGACCTCCGTGCCGGCCCCGATGCGGTTGCCGTTCATGACAACGGAGCGCGAAACCACCGCGTTGCGCCTGATGAGCACGTTGGGGAAGATGATGGAATCCTCCACGGTGCCTTCTACCTCGACCCCTGAGGCGATCCAGGAGTCCTTGATGACGCCCTTTTCCGCGATGTGAGACTCGGCACCGCGGTCGGCGAGCTCAGGCAGCCTGCCGATGATCCTGTGGTAGCGCTCGCTCTGGCAGTTCTCGATCACCCACATGTTGCTTGCATAGTATTGCATGAGGTCGTTCTGGAAGAGTATCTCTCCCGGCAGGTCCTCGATGAGATCGATCGCCGAATGCAGGGTTCCCTCGAAAAGGCTCTCGCGGAGGCGCTTTTTCCCCTGTCCGCGTTCAGCGGCGGATTGGAGCAACCGCACCGCATGGTCCTTCTGCGTACAATACATGTCCAGGGGGGTGCGCGCAACGGAAATTTTCACCACCTGGTGTCCCGCGCCTGAGGCGAGGGCGACAAGCTGGGCTGGTTCGATCACGAAGACGCTGGACAGTGAGGCGAGGACGAGGTTCTCGCTGGGGCTGGCGGAAATCAGCCGTGCCAGCTCCTCGAGGCCGCCTTCCAGGAAATGCACCCGGGCAACGGGCTTTTTCCACCGCGCCGACAGCGCAAGTGACGCGGCGCGGGAGCTCTCGTCCAGGACGATGGTCACCTCGGTGTCATCATTGCCCCGCACGTTGGCGAGCATGAAATCCGCAAGGCAGAAATTTCCCCAGAAGGGAAGGAGGGAGAAGTGGAAATCCTCCTCGAAGCCGGGGAGCTTCTGGAAAAGACCGACGTCGAAAAGGAAAACCCCGGTGCCGCTCAGCCTGCACCACCTTCCCAAATGGAGATCACCCCGCCCACAGAACCTTCCCGCAGAGAACTCACCCCGCCTACTTCTTCCTTTCCTTCGCCTGGACCTTCATCGAAAGGCTCTTCCCGTTTTCAGCCCGCATGGGGAACGTCCTGCCGCGGGCGTCAGGGGGAACCTCCTTCACCTTCGGGAATCGATCCTGCTTCAGCACGGTGAGCAGGAGCTTGCCGTCCTTCACGCTGAATCGCGCGAAGGACTTTCCGTTCCTTCGCGGCACGTAGGAGAACGCCCCCTCGTTCTCATTGAGGAATATCTCGCGGCTACCGGACAGCGTCGCGACACCGTCGCCGACCGGCTCCTCGTTGATGAGCACAGTGAATCGCACCGGCCTTCCCCGCGTGAGCCGCCAGATAAGAACCACGATGAGCGCCGCGAGGATCAGGAGCACCACTACGGCGGCGATGAGCAGCAGGAGGTTGTTCTGTATCCAGCCATTCACCGCGAATGAAACGGTCGCCTCTGCGGGAGAGAACTTCTGTGCCGAGGAGAAATCGAATGCAAGGGCTGCAGATGCAGACCCCGGGGGAAGATCGATCGGGAAGCGCAGGGGCAGCGAGGCGGTCACGGTGGCATCTTTTTTCACCGTGATTGTCGCGGGCGCGGCAAGGATGTTGGCGATGTCGCGCGTTCCGATGCGCGCCCTGATGCCGCTTACGCTGATCGTCGCATCCCCCGGGAGGCCCGACGCCTTCAGGGACATGCCGAGCCGGCTGCTGCCATCGGCGGCCACTCCTTCGATCCGCAGGGGGCCCTCGACAGTGACGGCGCCGAACAGCGCGCCCGTTTTCTCCGTGAGCTGGTCGACCGAAATCTTGTTGGTGATTTCGTTGTAGGAGCCCTGCAGCTCGCGGGCGAGGTCCTTCGCCGCCGTGTCGGTGCCGATGCCGAGGATCATTACCTTCCAGCCCTTCTGCTGGATTGTCTTGGTGTTGGCAAGGAACTCGTGGTTGAACCTGCCATCCTTGGACCAGTACTTGCTGCTCGGCGGCGCTTCCTGGATTCCATCGGTCAGGAGCAGAACATACTTCTGCCGCCCATCACTTTCGCGGAGGGCGACCTGCGCTTTTACGACATCGAGGGCGTTGCCTATATCTGTAAACCGTCCATTTCCTCTAATTTGTAGTATAATCTTTTTCAGCGCGATTTTATCGGCATCGCCCTGGATCTGCTGGGAAATGAGCAGGTCTGCCTTGCCGTAGAACGCGATAACGACGAGGTGATCACCCTTGATGAGGAGCTGATCGATGATAAATGAGTTGACCCAGTCCTTGACAGCGACTACTTTGTGCTCCATGGAGAGGGACTTGTCCAGTGCTATGACAACATCGATGTTATCCGTTCTCGTATCCGCAAATACAGGCGCCGCCAGCCATGCGCACAGCGCAAGGCAGGCTAGGAATCTGCGTCGAATACCCACTGTGCCCTCCTTTTTGGAATAATTTACTTGTAGGATGCACTAGAATTGGATAAAATGGAAGAGAGAAAAAAATGTGCTTTACAGAGTTGGGCTTTTATGGTTTACTAGGCCCGAACAAACTGAGAAAAGGAGACTTCTATGGCTGCCATTGATCTTCCAAAAAGCCCGAATGTGTTCCATCCGGAGAAGCCGAGCGCCGTGGGATCTCGCAACTCCCTAGCTCAGGAGTTCCGGGATCAGCAGGCCGAGGTCGACCTCCTCATGAGCGAGGAAGTCGATAAGGTAATGAACCACATCACCTCGAAGCTGCCCAAGGAAGTCGCCGAGAAGCTCGACATCATGGGTGGTATCAAGGAAAAGCTGTACAACTACTTCAACCAGAACTACCAGAACATGTTCAACCGCTTCATCGTCACCTCGGAAGACGAGATGGTGAAGAAGGTCAGGAACTTCATCGACAAGGAAGAAATGAAGTCCCTTGCTCGCTACACCCCGAAGGAGATCGCAGCCCTCCTCGACCAGGTCGGCGGCATCGACAAGTTCAACACGGGTGAAATCGAGAAATCGATCGTCAACATGTACGGCCACCTTCAGGGTCACATCCAGCGCGGCGTCAACGACCTGGAAAACGTCACCAACTCTCTGCTGCGGCAGAAGACGGACGTCGGCGCGTTCATCCGCGGTGAGAACGCCTACTCCATCGTCAAGTGCTCCTTCAAGGACAGCGCCTTCAAGCCGAAGACCGTCACCGATGTGAAGCTCTCCGTGAACATCCTCGACTCCGAGCTGATCAGCCCGATCTTCCATTACCAGGTCACCGTCGAGTTCCTGGTGAAGGACCTCATCTCCAAGAACATCATGGACACCATTGACAAGGAGATCGAGAAGCTGAAGGACCAGATCGTCGACGAAGGCCGCGAGGAGCTGAGCGACGGCGAGATCCTCTTCGAGAAGATGAAGAGGGTGGAGAAGTACACCTCGGACGACAAGGACGATGCCCGTTCGAAGAGGTACTCCTATTTCGCCAAGGCCCTGATGGACAAGATCGAGGGGCTGCGCGCGGAGATCGACCCCGAAGAGTACGACCCGGTGAACATCCGCGAGAACCTGAAGCGGATCATCGACCTTGAAAACATCAGGAACCGCGGGTTCAACACCGCGGTGAACTCGATCACATCCATTCTGGACACCTCCAAGATGGGCTACCAGCACGTCGAGAACCTCAAAAACGCCCGCGAGCTGGTGCTGCGCGAATATGAAGACACCGACGATGCGCACCTTCCCGACGAGCGTTACGCCATCCGCCTGAAATACTACGACCAGGCACAGCTCCTCGAAGAGCGCAAGGCCTACGACGTGCAGGCGAAGAGCTTCGAGGTCGAAGTCCTCCACGCGTGGGACATCCTTGAGATGGTCTACGAAGACTCGAAGTTCATGAAGGGCGTTGTCGATTTCGACGACCTTGCCAAGAGGCTCAAGGGCAAGATCAAGCGGAGAATCAAGGCCCGCACGGGTGATCCGCTGTACGAGGACATCGAGAAGAGCTGGTCCGAGGTGACGTTCGTCGTGCCCGGCGATACCGACGTGGAACGCATGAACCGCACCTACATCTCAGAGAAAGACGACATCAAGAAGCGCCTGATCATGATGCGTGACAAGCTGCAGAAGCTCTATGGTTTCCGCTATCCCATCCAGCGCCGCGTCATCGAAGAACGGGTGAACTATCTGGAGAAGCAGTTCCTTCGCTTCGAATACCTCATCAATC
>JBEKVA010000302.1:0-5412 GCA_049514475.1 Spirochaetia bacterium | reverse complement strand
CGAAGAGCGTTGGAGGTGTACACGTAGGAGAACACCGTGACGAAGGCCGTTGAAAGCAGGATGAGGAGGAGGTAGGAGGAGAAAAGCGTCGTACGGACTGTTCTCACGGGTGCTCAATCCTATGGAAGGGGCCCCGGCACTGTCAAGGAAAAAACCCATGGAAAAAAAATCCCCATCGCGGATCGCTTTCCTCCATTTACAGCAGCCTGTACGGGGTCCAAGCTAGGCCGGTATGATCGCAGCCCTTGCGGGGACACGGATCAGGAGTCAGCGGGGTCTCTTCCTCGCGGTCGCGGCGCTGCTTGCCGCGGCGCTGGCGATTTATTTCGCCACCGGGGTGAACTTCTTCAAGCCCACGAACCTGCTGAATATCGCGCGCGGCTTTTCCATGCTGAGCATTGCGGCCATCGGGCAGACGGTGGTCATCATTGGCGGCGGGCTGGACCTCTCTGTTGCGGAGGTCATCTCCACGGCGAATGTCTTTGCCGCCACATTCATGGCGGGCAACAACGCTCTCTTCCTGCCGATCACGCTTCTCACCCTTGCCTTCGGGGCAGCGGTCGGCCTGTTCAACGGCACGCTGGTCACGCGGCGCAATGTGCCGCCCTTCGTCGCCACCCTGGGCACCTCCATCGTACTGCGGGGAATCCGCCTGATGTGGACGCAGGGCCTGCCCCAGGGGCACATACCGTCGAACCTGAGCTCCCTCGGCGTCGGGGCGACCCTCGGCATCCCCAATCTCTTTTTTGTCTTCCTTGTTGTCGCGGTCCTGATGGCCCTGGTGCTCACCCGCATGGGCTACGGCCGGAGGCTCTACGCGGTGGGAACAAACGGCTCGGTAGCGGTGCTCAGCGGCATCAGGCGGGAGCGCACCATCGTCATCAGCTACGTGATCTGCGGGATCAGCTCGGCATTCGTCGGCATCCTCCTGGGGGGCTACACCGGAATGTCCGATCAGAAAATCGGGGAAGGCTACGACCTGGACTCCATTGCCGTGGCCGTCCTGGGGGGCGCCGCCATAGGCGGCGGCACGGGGAGCGTCGGGGGAACCGTGGTGGGCGCCGTGATCATCCTGGTGCTCACCAACCTTTCGCTTCTCATGGGATTTCCGATCCAGAGCCAGATGGTGATCAAGGGACTGCTGATCGTGCTGGCCCTATGGCTGAACATCCGTCGTGGACGGTAGTGTCATACCCGTTGTCAACGGGAAACGACTTTCAGGAAGGGGGAGTGGAATGAAAAGACTCATTCGTCTGTCAGTGGTCATGATCCTGATGACAGGATTGGTCCTCTGCGCGTTCGCGGCGGGGCCAAAAAAGAGCGGGATCGTGATCGGTTTCAGCAATGCCGGCATGGGGGACTCCTGGCGGCAGTTCCTGGTGGCCAACTTCAACGCCGAGGTTGCCAAGCACCCCGAGATCAAGCAGGCCTACATCACCAACGCCGATGAAAAGCCGGAGAAACAGCTTGCCGACATCGATGACCTGCTGGTCAAGAAGATCGACGTCCTGATCGTCTACCCGACGGTCGCGGATGCCATCATCCCGGCCATCGAGAAGGTGTACGAGAAGGGGATCCCCGTGATCGTCTTCGGCGGGAACATTGCCACCGACAAGCTCACCAGCCTCGTCATGCAGGACCTCCTGCAGTTCGGCCGCGCCCAGGCGAAGTGGCTTGCGGAAGAGCTGAAGGGCAAGGGCAATATCGTCATGCTGTCGGGCATTGCCGGCAACACCACCGCGGAGGACCGCCTGGCCGGCGCCCGCGAGGTGTTCAAGCAGTACCCGAACATCAAGGTCCTCGATCAGCAGTACTGCGACTGGTCGCCCCCGAAGGCGAAGTCCATCATGGAAGCCATGATCCAGGCCTTCCCCAAGATCGACGGCATCTGGGCGGACTCGGGGCTTGAGTCCTGGCCCGCGCTGCAGGCGCTGAAAGAGGCGAAGCGTCCCCTGGTCCCGAGCACCGGTGACCAGTTGAACGGCTACACGAAGTTCCTCATAGACAACAAGGCCCGCGGCTATGCATACCCGATGACCACGATGCTTTCGGGTGAAGCGGTACGCCAGGCCTTGAAGGCGGTAAAGGGCGAGCCCGTCGAGAAGAAGGTCTACATCAAGATCGACGGCTACGGCCCCGACCAGATCAAGAAGCTCAGCAAGGCTGACCTTTCCGACTGGTGGTGGATCGGCGACGACCAGATGCCGGCCCAGTTCCTGCCCAAGCTTTAGATCATTGCAAAGCCCGGTGGCCCAAACGCCGCCGGGCATTTTCTGGGGAAGCGGGAGAACATGGAAAACCAGGACCTCGTCCTGCAGCTGTCAGGCATAAGCAAAGGATTCCCCGGCGTGAAAGCGCTTGACGGCGTGAGCCTCGATTTCCGCCGCGGCGAGGTGCACGGGCTGGTGGGGGAGAACGGCGCGGGCAAGTCCACCCTCATGAAGATCCTCTCCGGGGTCTTCCCCGCGGATGCGGGGGAGGTGCTCCTGAACGGCGCCCCTGTCAGCTTCCGCACGCCCCACGAAGCGCAGATGGCGGGCATTAGCATCATCTTCCAGGAGTTCAGCCTCATCCGCGGGTTCGATGTGACCGACAACGTGTTCCTGAACCGGGAGCCCGTGCACTTTCTGGGGCACCTGGACAAGCGGGCCGCTCGGGAGCGCACCCGCGCGCTGCTGGAGGAGATCGGCATCGAGCTGGATGTCGATCGCAGGGTGGAAGATCTGTCCGTGGTGCAGCAGCAGGTCGTGGAGATCGTGAAGGCGCTCTCCGTCACCGCCTCCGTGCTGATCATGGACGAGCCTTCCGCGGCGCTCACCGACAAGGAGCTGCAGAAGCTTTTCCAGATCATCCGCACCCTTACGGCAAGGGGCGTGACGGTCATCTACATCTCCCACATGCTGGACGAGGTTTTCGAGATTGCCGACCGGGTGACGGTCCTGAAAGACGGCCGCGTGGTGGCCACCCGGCCCGCGAAGGACCTGACAAAAGACGAGCTTGTCCGCCTGATGGTGGGCCGCACCATCGAGGACTATTTCCCCGGCCTGGGTGCCGCGCCGGGGCGCACCCTGCTGGAGGTGCACGGCCTTCAGAAGAAGGGCAGGCTTTTCGACATCGTGTTCGATCTTCACGCGGGGGAGATCCTCGGGCTTGCCGGCATGGTCGGCTCGGGCCGCAACCTCCTTGCCCGCTGCATCCTGGGGCTGGAGCAGTTCGATGGCGGGGAGATCCGCTTCGGCGGCCGCGGCCGTCCGCCGCGGAACTTTCACGATGCCATGAGCGCGGGGTTCGGCTACATCACGGATGACCGAAAGTCGCTGGGCATCCTTGGCCCGATGAGCATCAGGGACAACGTGACTATCGCCAGCCTCCCCTCGTACCTGGCCTTCGGGTTCCTTCGCCGGCGCAGGGAAGCAGAGGATGCGGGGCGGCAGGTGCAGAGGTTCAGCATCAAGAGCACCGGTATTGGCCAGAGCGTCGAAACGCTGAGCGGCGGCAACCAGCAGAAAGTGCTCCTCTCGCGGTGGCTGCTGCGGGAGCCCGACGTGCTGGTCATCTCCGAGCCGACGCGCGGCGTCGACGTCGGGGCCAAGGCGGAAATCTATCGCATCATGCGCGAGGTGACCGCGACGGGGAAGGCCATCCTCATGATCTCATCCGAGCTCACCGAGGTCATCGGGATCTCGGATCGGATCATGGTGATGCGCTCGGGAAGGATCGAGGGGGTCATCGATCAGCACCAGGGAAGAGCCACCGAGGAGCAGATCATGTCACTGGCTGTCGGTCACGCGTACACCATCCGCCAGGGGGAAAAGAAATGAGGACTGGGCACGCCCTGCCCCTCGGCGGCAGGCGCGGATGGCGCGCGCGCTTCTCTGATCCTGCCATTATCGTCTGGCTCATCCTGGCAGGCCTGGTGATCGTGTGCATCTTCGCCTCTCCTTTGTTTCTCGACCCGCAGAACCTGCGCAACGTATTCCTGACCCAGCCGATAGGGCTCGGCTTGGCCACCCTGGGCCAGACCTTCGTCGTGATCTCCGGCGGCATCGACCTTTCCATCGGCTCGCTCTTGTCGCTGCTGAGCTCGCTTGCCGCGGGCCTTTTCCGCGCCCAGCCGGGACTTTCCCCGCTGGCTGTCGCCGCGTTCCTGGTGGTGCTGGGGGCGGCGGCGGGCGCGCTCAACGGGCTGATCGTGGTCGGCATGCGGGTGCCGCCCTTCATGGCCACCCTGGCAACGATGTCGCTTTTCCAGGGCGCCGTTCTTTTCTATGCGCCGCGGACCATCGGCGGCATCCCGAAATCCTACCGCTGGATTTCCGACGGCACGGTTGTGGGGATCCCTTTCAGCATCATCCTGTTCCTGGTTGTCATTGCCGCCTGCGCATACCTGCTGCGGTTCAACCGGCTTGGCAGGCACATCCACGCGGTTGGCTCGGACCCGAATGTCTCACAGCTCTCCGGCATTCCGGTAAGACGCGTGCGCTTTCTTGCGTACCTGCTCTGCGGCATCCTGGTGGGGATCGCGGCCATGTTCATGACGGCGCGATTCGGAGGCGGAGGCCCCAAGGTCGGGGTCGGCTACGAGCTGGATTCAATCACCGCCGTGGTTATTGGCGGGGTCAGCCTGGCGGGAGGCGCCGGCAGCATTCTCGGCACCTTCGCCGGGGTGCTCATCATCGGGGTCTTCTACAACATCATGAACCTGCTGAGCGTCAACGCTTACGTCCAGATACTCCTGAAGGGTGTCGTGCTGATCGTGGCAGTTTCGTTCTACGCGAAAAGGAGAGTGTGATCATGACGATCGAATGGCTTGCAAAGCCGCTGCGCATCGGAAAGAAGACCGCCCCCAACCGCATCGTGTACCAGCCCACGGAGGCCAACAACTGCGACGCGAAGGGAAGCCCGACGGAATACACGGTCCGCAAGTACCTCGCCCTCGCGCGCGGAAGGCCGGGCCTGATCCATATCGAGTCCATCGACGTGACGCGCCGCACCCAGGCACGCTCCAACCGGATGCTCATTCTCGATGAGAACGTGAAAGGACTGCAGAAGCTCGTGGCGGAGATCCGCAAGGTCAACAGCGAGTCTCCCATCATCTTCCAGCTCAGCCATGCCGGGCGCCTGAGCGATCCTGCCTTCAAGCCCCCCATGTACGTGTACCCTGTGGGCGGCGGGGCGGGCGGCGTGATGAGCATCAAGGATATCGAGGAGACGCGGGAAGAGTTCGTGTCCGCGGCAAAAAGGGCGTGGAGCGTCGGCGCCGATGGCGTGGACTTCAAGCAGGCGCACAGCTTTATCGGGGACGATTTCCTGCACCCTGCGAACACCCGGTCGGACCGTTACGGGGGAAGCTGGGAGAATCGCACACGCTTCTTCAGGGAGACCCTTGCAAGGATGCGGGAGGAAATTCCC
>JBEKVA010000301.1:0-5476 GCA_049514475.1 Spirochaetia bacterium | reverse complement strand
GGTGAAGCTCTGGGGCATCGGCAGCGACACCGCGCGCGTTCCCGGGGCCGTGGAGATCCGCGCGGCGCTGCGTCTGATTCGCTGGCGAAGCGTTGTCATGGACGAGCATGAAAAGACGGTGCGCCTGGAGCGAGCCGGCATGACTTTGGACTACGGCGCCCTGCTGAAGGGGTGGGCCGCGGTGCAGGGCGGGCGGCTGCTCTCCGCGCGCGGGGTTCACAGCGCCATCATGGACATCGGGGGGAGCATCCTCGCCCTCGGGTCGCAGCCCGGCGGCGCCCCGTGGCGGATCGGGCTGCAGACGCCTGGCGCTCCCCGCGGCACGCCCTTGGGGGTCGTGCTGTGCAAGGATGAGGTGATCAATACCTCGGGCGCCTACGAGCAGTTCCTCGTTTCCAAGGGACACCGCTACCAGCACATCCTGGACCCCCACACGGGGTACCCGGTGGACAACGGCGTGGAGGCCGTGAGTGTCATCGCGCCACGGAATCGCAATGCCGATGGCCCTACCCTGTCGATCCTCTCACTCGGAGTGAAAAACGGGCTGGCGCTGGCGAAACAACTAGGAGTTGAAGCGGTGATCATCGGGACCGACCACGGGATTCACATGACGCCGGGGGTGCGGGACAGATTCACCCTGCTGGACCCGTCCTTCACCCTCGCCAACCCCTGACACTGGCCGCTCGGGGGGCTGCGTCCGGCACAGCCCCCCGCCCCTCCTCAGACGACCTCGATCCCGCGTTCCTTCAGGAGCGCGAGGCCCTTTTCCTTCAGCTTGTACTTCTGGATCTTGCCGCTGGCCGTCATGGGGAATGAGTCGACGAAGAACACGTAGCGGGGGACCTTGAAGCGCGAGATCTTGCCCCGGCAGAAGTCCCGCACGTCCTCCTCCCCGAGGCAGGCCCCGTCTTTGCAGATGACGAAGGCCCCGACCTCCTCCCCGTACTTGGGGCTGGCAATCCCTGCCACCTGGATGTCCTTCACCCCCGGCATGCTCAAAAGGTACTCCTCGATCTCCCGGGGGTACACGTTCTCACCGCCGCGGATGATCATGTCCTTGATGCGGCCGGTGATCTTGAAGTAGCCGTTGGCATCCATGGTGCCCAGGTCACCCGAGTGCAGCCAGCCCTCGGCGTCAATGGCCTCCGCCGTCTCCTCGGCCATGTTGTAGTAGCCCTTCATGACGTTGTAGCCGCGGCAGACCACCTCGCCCTGCGTGCCCGGGGCCACCTCGCGGTTGGTCTCGGGGTCCACGATCCTCACCTCGATGCCGGGCAGGTGCTGTCCCACGGTGCTCACGCGAAGCTCCACCGCGTCATCGGTAGAGGTCTGGGTCATGACGGGGGAACCCTCCGTGAGGCCGTAGGCAATCGTGATGTCGGTGGCGTGCATCTCCTTGATGACGCGGTTCATGATCTCCGTGGGGCAGGGGGAGCCTGCCATGATGCCGGTGCGCAGGCTGCGCAGGTCGAACATCGGGAACATCGGGTGGTTCAGCTCCGCGATGAACATCGTGGGCACCCCGTAGAGGGCCGTGCACTTCTCCTTCTGCACGGAGGCCAGCACCAGCAGCGGGTCGAAGCTCTCGATGATCACCGCCGTGGAGCCGTGGGTCACGATTGCCATCATGGCAAGAACCAGGCCGAAGCAGTGGAACAGCGGGACCGGTACGCAGACACGCTCAGCGTCTGTGAACTTCTGCCGCTCCCCGATGTTGAAGCCGTTGTTCAGGATGTTGTGATGGGTGAGCATCACCCCCTTGGGGAACCCCGTGGTGCCCGAGGTGTACTGCATGTTGATCACCTCGCGGCAGTCGAGGCCCGCGCTGATGCGCCGCAGCTCCTCATCATCACCGTGGCTTCCCAGCAGCAGGAGCTCCGGGGTGGTGTACATGCCGCGGTGCTTCTCGGGTCCCATGAAGATGACGCTGCGCAGGCGCGGAAAGCGTGCGCTCGCCAGCATCCCCCGCTCGCAGGATTTCAGCTCGGGCACCAGCTCGTTGACCATGCCCACGTAGTCGCTGTCCCGGAAGCCGTCGATGAGGCACAGCGCCTTGATGTCGGACTGGCGCACCAGGTACTCCAGCTCGTGCGTGCGGTAGGCGGTGTTCACCGTCACGGTGACCGAGCCGATCTTCGCCGTGGCGAAAAGAAACGTAAGCCAGTCGGGGACGTTCGTGGCCCAGATGCCGACGTTGTCCCCCTTGCCAATGCCGATGGCAAGGAGCCCGCGGGCGAGGTTGTTCACCCGCCTGTCGAACTCCGCGTAGCTGAAGCGCAGGTTGCGGTCGGGAAAGACCATGAAATCCTTGGAGGGAAACCGCCCCGCCATCTCCTCTATCACGCCCCCGAGGGTGAGGGTGATCTCCTGCATGGCTTTTTCTGTCATGGCGCGTAGACCACCGCGAGCACCTTGGCTTCTGTGCCGGATGCGGCGTGCACGTGGTGCGGCACGATGCTGTCGTAATAGATGCAGTCTCCCAGCTTCAGGCGGTAAGTGTCCTTGCCGTAGACCACCTCGATCTCGCCGGCCAGCACGTAGATGAACTCCTCACCCTCATGGGTGGAGGGGTGCACGTTCTGCGCGGAGCCGGGGTGGATGTCGATGAGGAACGGCTCCATGTGCCGCCCGGCCTTGTTGGCCGCCACGGAGAAGAAATCCAGGTCGCTGCGCGCCGGGCTGTCCCTGCCGGAGAAGCGCAGCACCGTCTCATGCTCTCCCGCGCGGGAGATGACCGGGCCCACGTGCTCCTGGTCGTCCAGGAACGTGCCCAGCCGCACCCCGAGGGAGCGCGCAATCCTGATGAGGGGGCTGAGCGAGGGGATAAGGGCGCCTGATTCGATCTGGGCCACCAGCGCGGGGGCAAGATCAGCGCGCTCGGCGAGCTGCTCGGTGCTCATGCTCCGCGACTCGCGGATAGAGCGCACCTTCTCCCCCAGTGAGTTCCTGTCTGCCATGGGTCACCTCCCGGACGGTTTCGCACAGATTCGGCCGAAAATCAAGGAAATGCCGGCCCTGCCGCCTATCCAAGCATCGGGGAAATCAGGATCCCGATGCCGTAGGTGATGGCCGCCTCTCCCAGCCCGATCACCATCATCTCCAGGCCGCTCCTCCACCAGGAGCGTCCCGTGACGACAACCTTTGCCGCGCCCACGGCGAAGTGCGCCAGCGTGCTGACGACAAACGAAATGATCAGTGCCGTGATCCCTCCCACGAAGATGTAGGGCAGCACGGGCACGGCGGCCCCGATAGCGGTGCTCAGCGTGGCGCTGCCCGCCGACTTCCACGGGCTCTGGAAGGCCTGCTCGGAAAGCCCCAGCTCCTCGTGGGCGAGGGTCTTCAGCATCTCCTCGGGATTCTCCGCCATGCGCCTGGCCATGGCGTTGGCCTCCGCCTCGGTGAAGCCCTTCAGCTGGTAGAACAGGGAGAGCTCCTCCTGCTCCTCCTCGGGATGCTCCTTGATCTCCTTGCGCTCCCGGCCCAGCTCCGCCTCGTGGACTTCCTTTTCCGATTTCACCGCCAGGTAGGCGCCGCTTCCCATGGAAAGCGCGGAGGCGATCATGGAGGCAAATCCGCTCAGAAGGACGAAGGAGCTGTTCACGTGCGTGGCACCGGCCACGCCGCTCACCACGCCAAAGGCGGCGCCCAGCCCGTCGTTGATGCCGTAGATGGCCTGGCCGATCCACCCGCCCCCGCGCACGTGACGTTCCCGTCCGAGGATCCTGTCCAGGGCGCTCTTCGGGTGCTCGCCGCTGCCCGCCATCTCTTTCAGAACGCGGTCGTGCGCGCGCTCGGCGCGGCCGGCGTCCATGAACGACGTGCGGTCCTCCTCGGTGGGGGCAAGGGCGGCAAGGGTGTCATAGGCGCCGTCAGCGCTGCCCTCCGCCGCCGCCATGGTGGTGGCGATGACGACCGGGTCGCGGGCAATCAGCTCGCTGCGGCGGCGTTTTTCATCGGCGGTCTCGGTGTAGGCGCCCGGCTCGACGCTGAGCTCGCGCAGTCTCTTCTCCCAGCGTTCGGCGTGCTTCTCCTCTTCCGCCGCCATCCTCAGGAATATGTCGCGCCGCCGCGCATCGGTCTCTTTCTCCGCCGCGGCGGCATACGTAAGGGCAGCCGCCTTCTCGTCGCGCCACGCGTTGCGAAGCTCCTGTATGAATCGACTGTTCGCATCAGCCATACCGTCGAACCTCCCTTTCCCCGACATTCACACGCTGAAAAGAACGATGCCGCACAGGATCAATCCCGTGCCAACCCACGCCATGGTGGTGATGCGCTCCTTCATCACCGCCATGCTGCCCACAAACTGAACGCCGATGGCGGTCAGGCCCTCGGTGAGCGGATACGCCGCGTGCAGCGACATTGTCCGCAACAGAAACGTGTAGGCAAGGACGCCGACGAATCCCGAGAGATTGCCGATCACCTGCCAGAAGAGGAAAAGCTTCACGCCCCTGCCTGCCGCTGAAAGCTTCAGGCAGATGTGGGCGCCCGTGTTGGCCGCCATGTCGGCGGCGAGCAGCAGGTAGGTGATCATGCACGGCTCCCGGCCCGGTGGGAACCGCCCATGGCGACAAAGACAATGCCGGCCGTCACCAGGAGCGCACCGGCGGCCTCCGTAGGCTTCAACGATTCGTGGAAAACCAGAAGCGATGCGGCAAGCTGGATGCCCAGGATGACCAGGCCCCTGCTCAACGGGAACGCCACGTGGAGGGGAAGCGTGCGCAGAAGGCCCGTGTAGGCAAGAACGCCGCCGAACCCAACGAGGTTGCCGGCGGCCTGCAGGAGGACGAAGGGCCACAGGGCATTCGCCTGCGCGGAGAGCTTGAGAATGATGTTGGCCCCTGTCACGAAGACCAGGTAGCACAGCAGGAAGAGCGCATTCCTCATGGTCTGCGGCACGGTGCGCCAGTATAGCCAATAACGCCCATGGGGGAAAGATTTTGTCGCGGCGGCTCTTGCCTCTTGCGGCGGCAGCTTGCCGTGCCCCTTGCCTCGTGCGGAGGACTGCGCTATTGTTAATTGAACGTTCAATTATTTTAGAACAAAGGCAAGCGCGCTCATAACGAGGCTGCAGGGGGTAAGATGGCGCGGAGAAAGGACACGGAAAAACCTGCCCAGATCATCGAGGCCGCGTTCGCGGTGTTCGGCGATATCGGCTTCGAGGGGACCCTCATCAAGGACATTGCCGAGCGTGCAGGCATCTCCTCGGGAACCATCTACACGTATTTCCAGGACAAGAAAGACCTTTTTCGCGCCACGGTGCGGGAAGGGTGGAACAGGTTCCTTGCGCAGGTCAGGGAGCTCGCCGAGTCCCCCGAAACCCCCGAGACGCGCCTGCAGCGGTTCATCGACATCGGCTTCAGCAGCCTGAAGACCTACCTGCCCCTTCTCCGCGGCATGCTCTTCGAGTCCAGCCAGATGAACCTGCTGCAGGGAAGTCTCGAGCAGCTGTGCGGGCTTGCCGAGCGTCTCATCGTCG
>JBEKVA010000300.1:0-5486 GCA_049514475.1 Spirochaetia bacterium | reverse complement strand
AATGAAGCCTTCCGGCTTCAGCACGAGCACCAGTATGAGCGCCGCACCGTAAATGACGATGCGCCACGTTTGTATCTCCGAGGGGAACAGGAGAGGAATGCCGAAAAGGATCGGGGCGAGCACCAGGGACCCCCACATTGTCGCGTAGCCCCCGACGAAGATGATCGTCATGGCAATGCCGACCAGCGCGAAGGTGAAAAAATCCAGGTGGAAGCTCTTGTAGATGAAGCCGTAGAGCACCCCCGCGCCGCCGGCAATCGTGCAGCTGAAGGTCTGCAGCAGCATGCCCAGGCGCTTGATGTTGATGCCCAGGGACGAGGCGAGGTCCTTGTCCACGAACACGGCGGAGGCGGCCCTGCCCAGGCGCGAATGCTCGAAGCGGTAGATGAGGAACCCGACGAGCAGCAGCAGCCCGTAGAGGATGAGGATGATCGTCAGGCGGTGTGTTCCCGGGTTTCCCCCAATGTTGGGAAGCCCGAACATGCCCATCGTTCCGCCGACGGCCTTGAGGTTCTCTATGACGGTGCGCGTAATATAGATGAAAGTGAAGCCGACGATGACCACCGCAAAGGTGGGCGCATCCCCTATGAAGAGGGAGACGATGAACCCGACGATCGCCCCCAGGAGCAGCCCCACGACGAGGGCCCAGCCGAAAGGAACGTGCAGCGTCATCACCAGGTAGGCGGCGGTGTAGCCGGAGATGGCCATGTTCGCCACGGTGATGAAGTGCAGGTGTGCCACCCGGTAGGGAAGGTACAGCGCCCACGCCATGAGCACGTTGACGGCCGTGATGGACAGGAAGTAGTACAGCTCCAGCGGCACCGCGTCCCCCTACAGCTTCGTGCCGAAGAGACCCTTCGGCTTTACCAGTATGACGACAAGCATGATGACGAACGCGATGGCGTTCGACCACGAGCCTGAGATATATCCCTGCACCACCGCCTCCAGGATGCCCAGGATGAGCCCCACCACCAGTCCGCCGGCCAGGTTTCCCAGCCCCGCGATGATGGAAACCGCCAGGACCTTGTGCGCCACCTGCTCGCCGAGGCCCGGCGAGGCGGTGCCGAGGAGCATCGCCAGCAGCACCGCGATGATGCCTCCCAGGACGCCGGAAAGAGCATAGCTGTACAGGCCCGTGCGCAGGAGCGGGATGCCCACCAGGCGCGCGCCGCTGGGGTCCTCAGCGATGGCGCGGAAAGCGCGGCCGGGCCGCGTCTTATACAGAAGGAGGAAGAATGCCGACACCGCGACCACGCCAACGGCGAGGGACCACACCTGGCCGGTGAGCACGCTGATCAGGCCCATGCGGATGAGCGGCGCGGTGCTGGCCAGACTGTCGGGAAACGCGATGGGAAGGCCGTTGTTGAAGGTATGGGAGAGAACGTCAGTAATGATCATCCCGATCCCCATGGAGAGGACCATGGTGGAGTTGATGTCCACCTCTCCCCTCTTCTGCATCACCTTCTGGAACAGCGGCGCGGAGACGATGTTGATCACGATGGAGGAGACCACCCCGGCAAGGATGCCCAGGATCAGGTTGTTTCCCGTTGCCTTCAGCACCACCCAGGTCACGTACATGGAGAACACGACGACCTGCGGATAGGAGAAGTGGATGATCATCGCCACCAGCAGCAGGAGATTGAAGCCGGTGACCAGCAGCACGTAGATGCTGCCGAGGGACAGCCCGTTGATGACCTGGGCGATGAAGACCTGCATTCCCTATGCCCCCAGATACGCTTCTTTGACGCCGGGATCGTTCAACAGCTGTCGGGCCGATCCGGAAAGGGTGACGGAGCCGGTTTCCAGCACATAGCCCCGGTGCGCTATCATGAGCGCCTTGTAGGCGTTCTGTTCCGAGAGGAGGATTGCATACCCCTCCCCGTTGAGTCTTTTCAGGATGGAAAATATGTCGTTGACCACTATCGGGGCAAGCCCGATGGACGGCTCGTCGACCATGATCAGCTTCGGAGCCGACATGAGTGCCCGCCCGATGGCGAGCATCTGCCGTTCCCCCCCGCTCAGCGTGCGGGCTATCTGGTCCTTCCTTTTTTCCAGGATGGGAAACTCGTCGTAGACCCGGCGCAGGTTGCGCGTGACATTGCGCATGTTGTGGTGGGCTCCCAGTAGCAGGTTGTCCAGCACGCTCATGGAGGAGAAAACGCCACGGCCCTCGGGCACCAGGCAGAGCCCCGAGCGGACGTTGCGGTCGGCATTCACACCGTTGATGGCTGCCCCGTCGAAGGTGACAATGCCCGCCGTCAGGGGGTTGATGCCCAGCACGCTTTCCAGGAGCGTTGTCTTGCCGGCGCCGTTGGCGCCGATCAGCACCACGATTTCCCCACGCTGCACCTCGAGGCTCACGCCCTTCAGCGCATTGATGTGGCCGTAGGAGACCGAAAGACCGCTGACGCTGAGAAGGGGCGTCTCATTCTGCGCCAAGGTATGCCTCCAGAACGCGCGGGTCCTTCTGGATCACGGCGGGTACTCCCTCGGCGATCTTCTCCCCGAAGTTCAGCACGGTCACCAGGTCGGAGAGGTTCATGAGCATCCTCACGTCGTGGCTTACCACCACCACCGTGACCCCCGTGTCGCGGATCACGCGGATGATCTGCTCGACCTTCTCGATCTCCTTGACGCCCATGCCGGAGGCAGGCTCGTCCAGGAGCAGCAGCTTCGGATCTGAGACCAGGGCGCGGGCTATCTGCACCAGCTGCCTCTCGGTCCACACGAGGTCACTCGCCCAGCGCTCCGCCGCCGCCTCCATGCCCGTCAGTGACAGCACTTTGAGGGCCTGCTCGCGGATCTCGGTTTCGCGCCGCGAGCGCACGAAGGGGAGACGGAAGGCGGCATCGATGGCAGCGGCGCTGACGGAGTCATTGACTCCCGACATGACGTTCTCCAGCACCGTCATGCCCGGGACAAGCTTGCCGGCCTGGAATGTGCGCCGGATGCCCCTGCAGGCGATAGCCGCCGGCGCCAAGCTGGTGATGTCTTCACCGTCGAACAGGACCGTGCCGGAGTTCGGCCGCAGGAGACCCGTCACGCAGTTGAAAAGGGTGGTCTTGCCGGAGCCGTTGGGCCCGATGATGCCATGGATGCGGCCTTTCGCGACCTCGATGTCGACCTTGTCGAGAGCGAGGATCGCCCCGAATGACTTGCTGAGCGATGAGACGCAGAGAAGGCAGCCGTCCATAGGTGTGGCCGAGTGTAGGTAAATCAGGTCCGTCTGTCAATGCGCCGCGGTATTGCGCCGCCGTACCCGGCGGATTTACCGAGGATTTTACGGCGCCGCGGTATTCAGGTAACGCAGGGCGGACACCACGTAAATGCGGGCGCATTCCACCAGCTCGTCGATGTCCACGTACTCGTCGGTCTGGTGGGGAATGTGCCGCGGACCAGGGCCGTTCACCAGGCAGGGGATCCCCTTCATGGCGCTGAGGAATGTGCCGTCAGTTGCTCCAGGAACTCCATTCCACACAGGTTCCTTTCCCGTAACGTCCCGGTATGCCTGCGCGGAGATCCGCGCTATGGGCTCATCCTTGGTGATGCCGACCACGGGCCGATCCTCGATGAACTCGATGTCGGCCTTGAAGTCAGGGTCCGAGACGGCGCACTCGGCAAGCACGGCGCGAAGCGCCCTGCGCAGGGTCTCGTGATCCTGGGCGAGGGTGGTGCGAATGTCAACGTAGCCGTGAGCTTCGCCGGGTATGACGTTGAGCTGCGCCGGGCTTCCCGGAGGGGGGGATGACAGCACCGTGAAGGTGATTGACGGAAGGCCCAGGAACGGGTCTGCCCCGCAGCGCTTCTTCTCTTCCGCCTCGAGGCGCTCAAAGGCGAGGATGATGCGCGCCAGGCGCGTGTTGGGATTGATGCCCGTCAGCGGCATTGCGCCATGCGCCATGCGTCCGCGGACGCGCACGATGGCGCGGATGGCGCCCTTCATGCTCAGGCAGAGGTTGTTCTCCTCGGGCTCGGGGACCAGGCAGGCCGTGACATCGTCAGCGTGGCCGGCGCTGATGAAGTGCTTGATGCCGATCATCATGCCTTCCTCGTCGCACACGAGCCCCAGGCGGATCTTTCCCGCCCATGGCACGCCCGCCTTCAGCAATGCCGTTGCCGTGACAAGGGCAACGGCGATGCCCGCCTTCATGTCGCAGGAGCCGCGCCCGTAGATCCTTCCTTCGTCGACCTCGCCGCCGAACGGCGGGTGCTTCCACGCCCGCGGGTCCCCTTCGCTTACCACGTCGGTGTGGCCCTCGATCATCAGGCACGGCCCGGGCCTGCCGGAATCCACGGTGGCAATAAGGTTCCGCCTGCCCGGCGCGACCTCCTCCACCAGGCACTCGACTCCCAGCTCGCGCCTGATCCAGCTCTCGAGGTAGGCCACCACGTCCCGCTCGGTCACGCGGGTTTCGGGCCTGATGACCGAATCGATGCGCACCAGGTCGCACGTCAGCGCCACCAGCTCATCGCGGTCGACAAACGCGAGCAGCTTCTTTTCCGCGGGTGCAATCATAGGGCCCGTGCCTTTTCCATGGCCTTGATGATCAGGGTGACCGCGGCGTTCACCGGCGCCGGGATGCCCAGCGCCGCCGCCTCGCGCACAATGGCACCATTCATGAACTCGATTTCCGACTCCCGTTTCCTGTCGAAGTCCTGCAGCATGGAGGAACGGTTGGCGCCGGTCTTCCTTGCCACATCGAGCACCGTTGCCAGCGGGTCCTCGTAGGTGAAATGGATGCCGCGCCTGCGCGCCACGGCGACCGCTTCCCCGACAAGGTCCGCCATGAGGACCCGGGTCTCCTCCATCTCCAGGAGCTTCCCGTTCGGCAGCCCCGTGAAAGCGGTGAGAGCGTTGATGCCCACGTTGATCACCAGTTTGCTCCACACGAGGTCCGCAACGTCCTTCTCCAGATGTGTCTCGAAACCCGCCGCCTGCAGCGCCTGCACCAGCCCGGCAAGCCTCCCGCTGCCGCCATCGGCCATCGCGAGGTGCGTCGGCCCCTTGCCGGCGTGTCGTATCCGCCCGGGCCCCAGGAACGTAGCCCCCTGCGAGGTGACCCCCGCCGCGGTCCGCTCCGCGCCAAAATGATGACGGATGATCTCCTCGTTTCCCAGGCCGTTCTGGAGGGTCAGCACGATGGTGGTCTTCCCGGCAAGCGGTGCGAACTGGCGGGCCGCCTGCTCGGTGGATGTCGATTTCACGAAGACGATGAACGCGTCGGAGCCTTCCACGGCGCTGGGATGGGTGCTCGCCGAGGGACGGGACACGGTGATGCTCCCCGTAACTGCATCCTCGATGGAGAGCCCGTCACGGTTGATCGCTTCCACGTGCTCGCGGAACACGTCGTACAGCACCACCTGGTGTCCCGCCAGAGCGAGCCGCCCCCCGAAAAGGGAGCCCATTGCGCCCGACCCGATCATTGAAATCTTCATGCAGGTCTCTTACAGCATCCGCGGGGTTTCGTCGAGTGCCGCCCCGTGCG
>JBEKVA010000299.1:0-5491 GCA_049514475.1 Spirochaetia bacterium | reverse complement strand
GGTCATGCCCATGGGCTATGCGCAGGACCTCCTCACCATCCTGGTGTGCATTGCGCTCCTGGTCGTCATCTTCCTCACCAGGGAGAACGACCTCGGGAAGCAGATCGTCATCCTGGGGATCATGGGCTCCTTCTTCTACCTCTACGGGATCTTTGTCATCGATCGGGTCTACAACCTGGCCTACTATCTCTACCTGGCGATCTTCTCCCTGTCCTTCTGGTCCCTCATAGCCTCCCTTGCCAGCCTGAAAGGAGACAGCGTTCGCAGGGTCGAGGCCCAGCCGAGTCTTCAGGGGATCGGGGAGGCCGCGGCGGGAGGCGGCGCATGAAATCCCTCGCGTCATCCCCCGACAATCGACTGACAGTCCCCTTTGCTTGTGCCGCCCTTGCGTTCGGCCTTGGTTATGACATCACGCAGATCCTTGATGTCCTGGGAATATTCAAGGTTCCCTGGGGAATGTTCGCGGTCGTGCTCCCCTCGATCTTTCTCGCCTGGAGCTATGTGGGGCTGGTGTCAGTGCTGCACTCCCGAGTCGAAGAGGCAGCGCGGCCCTGGACACAGCTCGCGCTCTCGTTTGCGATCATCTATGCCGGACTGAACTCGATCGTGTACTCGGTCCAGCTTGCCGTTGTGATTCCCCAGAGCCTCAGCGGCGGGGAAAGGCTGGCGGGCCCGTTTGTCTTGGTGGCGGGGAAGCCGCTCACCGCGGTGAACGCGGTGGCGTACGCCCTGCTCAGTCTTTCGGCGTTCTTCCTCTCCTTCTCGTATCGGGAGAAAAAGGGCGGACCCATGTGGGGCGTGATCCGGGCTGCACGATAGGAACCGAAGGGCTTGACCTGATTGCCTGCCATAACGCCCCCCGAATCTCTCTTGACTACACGCACCTCCTTTGCTATTATGGATTGAGCAAATATTTAACATATGAGCAGAAGAACAAGCGCGGTGCTCGGCATTGCCGCCGCGCTCGACGCTTGCTCATGAAGGGAGTTGGAGGGAATGGGAAAGCGATTTGAGGGGAAGGTTGCCATCATTACGGGCGCAGCGAAGGGAATTGGCAAGGCAACCGCAATCGAGATGTGCCGCGACGGCGCTGCGGTCATGATCACCGACATTGACAAGGCGGGTCTCGAGCAGACGGCCGGGGAGATTGGCAAAACCGGCGGCAAGATCTCGTTCCACGTCTGCGACATCTCGAACCGGGCCCAGGTGGATGCGCTCATTGCCCGCACGAAAAAGGAGCTGGGCAGGCTGGATATCCTGGTGAACAACGCCGGGCTGCTGCTGCCGGGGACTATCGAGGAAACCACCGATGACATCATCGATCGGACCCTCGCCATCAACGTGAAGGGCATTCTTTATTCCATTCGCGCTGCCACGCCCATCATGAAGGAACAGAAGTACGGCCGTATCGTCAGCGTCGCTTCGATCACCGGCAAGAACGGTGACAACTCGACGGTGTTCGTGTACGGCGCGAGCAAGGGCGCCGTCATCAGCCTCACGCGTTCCGTTGCCAGACAGCTCGGGCCTTTTGGCGTGACATGCAACGGCGTTGCCCCTCATGCCATCCTGACTGAAATGATGAAATACTGGGACGACCAGAAGAAGAAGAAAGCCGCGGATGCCATTCCCGTCAAGAGGCTGGGCACCATCGAAGACATTTCGCATCTCATCTGCTTCCTGTCTTCCGACGATGCCGGTTTCATCAACGGGGAGACCGTCAATATCAACGGCGGATACTACATGGATTGACGGGCAAGGGCGCTTCTGCCCGATTCTCGTCCTGACTGTTTTGTTGAACGGAACGCCGTGCAGTTTTGCCTCGCACGGCGTTCTTTTTGCCATGTTAGGTAACAATATTTTCTAATATCCTATCCTAACAGCTGGACGTATCAGATTTTCCACATTACAATTCTCCCGTTCTTCCATCAGTACAATAGGAGACATTGAGATGGTTGCAGTTGCTGTTCTCCAACCGGGCAAGGTGGATATTGTCGATATTCCCCGTCCGGCCGCGCCCGGACCCTACGAAGCGCTTGTACGAAACCAGGCGGCATTCATCTGCAACGCCACCGACAGGAAGCTCACGGCAGGGACATTTCCCGGCATTGGCGCTGACAAGTATCCCCTGCTGCTCGGGCATGAAAGCGTGGGAACCGTGGAGGCGGTCGGAAGCCGCGTGCGAAGCTTCGCCCCCGGTGACCGTGTCATCGGCGGGCTCCTTCTTTCGCCGACCAGCCCCCGCTATTCCTCCGGGTGGGGCGGATTCTCCGAGTACCTGATCGCCACGGATCACACGGCAATGGTCGCTGACGGCGTGGCCGACGCCGCTCACGGCTGGGCCGAGGTCTTCGAGATCATGAAAAAGGTCCCCAGCGACATCTCGCTGGAGGCTGCCGCGCTCTTGTGTACCTGGCGCGAGGTGTACGCGGGCTTCAGCGATTTCCAGCTGAAGAAGGGAGACGCGGTGCTCATCTTCGGGGCCGGCCCCGTCGGGTTGAGCTTCTGCAGATTCGCCCGGCTCCTGGGAATGTCGTGGATCGGCGTCGTCGACCCTCTTTCCTCAAAGAGAAAGAAGGCGGCTTCACTCGGGGCGCACGAGACATTTTCTCCCGATGCACCAGAGCTCAAAAATCTCACGGCGCACCGCGGTGCCCCCCTGGATGCGGTCATCGATGCCGTGGGAAGCGAGGCCATCGTCAACCAGGCCCTTCCCCTCATCAAGCTGGGCGGATCAGTGTGCGTCTACGGTGTCCTCGTGGTCCCGCGGATCACGGTCGAAAAGGACACCGGGCCCTACAATTTCAATCTCTTCATGCACCAATGGCCGACCCGGGCCGCGGAGTCCGCGGCGCAGGCGCCCCTGATCGAGTGGATCCGCGACGGCAGCATTTCTCACACCGATTTTCTCACCGCCGAGTTTCCGGTGAGCAGGGTGACGCAGGCGCTGAAAGCGACCGAGGCACCTGATGCGCTGAAGACGCTGCTGCGGTTCTGAAAGGAGAGGCTGCGCGATGAATCGCTACCTGCTGGCTCATGACCTGGGGACCTCGGGCAACAAGGCGACACTCTTCACCACTGAAGGGACGCTGGTGAAAAGTGTCACCGTTCCCTATGGCACCCGGTACTTCAACACCAACTGGTCCGAGCAGGACCCCTCCGACTGGTGGCGGGCGGTCTGCGATTCCACGCGCGGCCTTGTCGAAGGCATTGAGGCGCGGGAGATCGCCGCGATCTGCTTCAGCGGCCAGATGATGGGGTGCCTCTGCGTTGATCGGGAGGGGCGGCCGCTGCGGCCTGCCATCCTGTACAGCGATCAGCGCGCGGTGAAGGAGTGCGACGCGATACTGCGCCAGATCGACGGCCGCCAGTTCTACAGGATCACCGGCCACAGGGCCAGTGCCTCCTATTCCGTTGAAAAGCTCATGTGGGTCAAGGCCAACGAGCCGGAAGTGTATGCCCGCACCCACAAGATGCTCCACGCCAAGGATTACCTGAACTTCAGGCTGACCGGCGTGATGGCAAGCGAATACTCTGACGCCTCGGGCACCAACCTGCTCGACCTGAACACGCTCTCATGGTCGGAGAAGCTTGTTGGCATTACAGGTATAGATGGCGCAAAGCTCCCTGACCTGAAGGCTTCCACCGACGTCGTGGGTGAGCTCACCACGGAGGCGGCCCGGGAAATGGGCCTGCGACCCGGCATTCCCGTTGTTGCCGGCGGCGGGGACGGGGTCTGCGCGGGGGTAGGTGTCGGGTCGGTGAAGCCGGGCATCACCTACAATTACCTCGGCTCCTCCTCCTGGATTGCCACCACGACGAAGGAACCCATCTACGACGAGCAGATGCGGACATTCGTGTGGGCGCACGCGGTGCCCGGCTACGTCCACCCCTGCGGCACCATGCAGACCGCCGGCGGCGCCTACGCGTGGCTGAAGAACGAGATCTGCACGCTGGAAAAGGAAACCGCCGCGAAGCTCGGGTCCAACGTCTATGAGCTGATCAACACGCAGATCGCCACCTCCCCTCCGGGGGCCAACGGGCTGATATTCCTGCCCTACCTGCTGGGGGAGAGGACACCGCGCTGGAACCCGGACGCGAAGGGCGCCCTCATCGGTCTCACGCTGGGGCACACCCGGGCTGACGTGCTGCGGGCCGTGATGGAAGGCATCACCCTGAACCTGAGTATCATCCTGGACATCTTCCGCACGCGGACGGAGATACCCGAGATCACCGTTATCGGGGGTGGGGCAAAGGGGGAGGTGTGGCGCGGGATCATGGCGGATGTCTACCAGGCCGACATCCTCAAGCCCAACTACCTTGAGGAGGCCACCTCGATGGGCGCGGCGATCATCGGCGGTGTTGGCTGCGGCGTGTTCAAGGACTTCGACGTCGCCGGGCGGTTCATCACTATCGAGGATCGGGTCCGCCCGCACGCGGGCACCGCGGCAGTCTATGCGGGGGCGAAGGCCCTTTTGAACGACAGCTACGATTCGCTGGCGCCCCTCTTCCCGAGGTTCGGCAAGAAGGCCTGACGGCAAGAAGGCCTGACGGCAAGAAGGCCTGACGGCAAAAAGGCCTGAGAATAATTGAATTATCTGAGAAAGGCGGAAAACGGAATGCAGAAACCGAAACTGTTCGCAAAGCTCCCCGACTACGTGGCAACCCCTGACGGAATGGCCATCGACGCGGAGGGAAACCTCATCCTGGCCTGCCCCAACTACGCGGACCTCTCGATGCCGGGCTGCCTTGTGAAGTTCGACAGGAATACCGGGAAAGCGAGCAAGTGGGTGGACGTTCCCGTGAACCCAGAGACTGGCCATGCCTTTCCCATGGGCATTGCCTTCGGTCCCGACGGGGACCTGTACGTCGTGGACAACCAGGGGTGGTCAGGCGCACCCGAGCTGGTCTTCAAGGGCCGCATGCTTCGGCTGCGGATCAGGGACAACACGGTGGTGAAGACTACCGTCATTGCTCACGGCATGGAGCACCCCAACGGGGTGCGCATCAACAGGAACCATCTCTACGTGACGCACAGCATGCTTTCCCGCGTGAAGGACCCCTCGGGGAAGCTTGTGAGCTGCGTGTACAGGTTCGCCCTGGACGACGAGAACATAGCGATCACCAACACCCTGGCCGACAAGAACATCTTCACAACGTTCATCACGCAGAACCCCGACATCCAGTACGGGGCCGACGGGATCGAGTTCGACAAGTTCGGCAACCTCTACGTGGGGAACTTCGGCGACGGGGCGGTGCACAAGATCACCTTCAAGGACGACGGTACGGCGAATGAAAACAAGGTCTGGGCGAAGGATCCCGCCCAGCTGAAGTCAACCGACGGCATGATCATCGACGGTGAAGGGAACATCTACATCGCGGATTTCTGCGCCAACGCGGTTGCAAAGGTGCAGCCCAGTGGGAAAGTGACCCGCATTGCCCAGAGCCCTGACTCCGACGGCCTGAAAGGCGAGCTGGACCAGCCGGGGGAGCC
>JBEKVA010000298.1:0-5813 GCA_049514475.1 Spirochaetia bacterium | reverse complement strand
TTCTGGTAGGATAGGCGTAGGGGCACCGTGGGTCGGTGCCAAAAACGAGACGGGCGGGACCAAGCATGGTTATCACAGACGTCGGGAAGGCGCTCAGACTCAGGTGGAAGAGAGACCAGGGTTACCTGCCGATGGTGTCTTTCGACGTAGGCGCGCTTTGCGCCAAGGTTGCGCATCTCATCCTACCTCCTGGGGCTCCGAGAATAGATGTGTCATTCTGCGAGAACGACACTCTTGCCTGTATTACCAAGCTGCCAGACGGAGCGAGCATCTACATTCACGTCCTACTCAACGAGGGTACGACCCCGCCGCAAGTATCGACGGCCGTCAAGTTTATCACACCGAAACGTTCTGGAGCTGCGAAGCGCAGGCTGCTCCAGAGAGAACTCAGGTCTGGGCATGGATTCATCTCAACTTCTATCCCTGCATACGGAGAGAGCCATGTTCGACGGCTTGAACGCGCGGGTTCGCGACTCGCGCTTCCCGGGCCAGGTAAGCCCATAGCGCTCGGGTCCTTCATCGAGATTCTCATCCCCCAGGGTCTCTCTCAGCTTGATCGGATCAAGGCGGCCCTCGGTGAAGCACTCTGGGAGAGTCTCTTTCAGTACCCTGAGACGCTCGGCGAGGGCTTGCGAATCAGGCCTGAGTGAGCGATGGTCGTTCATCTATTTCGCCTCCACTTGCCATTCTGCTATGGCATCTTCAAAGCCGAGGAAGTCGCTGCCCCTCTTTGGCCAATCACGCTTGGTCTGGCCGCGGTAAATGACGACGGTTCGAGGAACGGCGGTTGACTTCGCAGGTGTCACAAGGGAAGCGACCTTCGCCAAGCTCTCGATCCAAGGTGCCTTTGGGGTGTGGCCCGCCTTCGCGTCGACTACCCAGAAGCGACGGTTGTCGCGATCATGAACGAGCAGATCGGCTTCAAGGCCGTTGGACTCCCGGAAGTAGTTCGGCTCCACGTCGAGCCCGCGATGCGCCGCTGCCTTGAGAATTTCCGCCACTATCAGGTTTTCGAAAACGGGGCCACCGAGCGGCCCGGACTCCAGGGCCTCGGTGCTGCGAATGCCCGAAAGATGACACACCAGGCCGGTGTCCCAGAAGTAGAGTTTCGGGCGCTTCACCAGCCGCTTTCCGATGTTCGCGTGCCATGGTCGGAGCCTGAAGACGAGGTAGCTCGCTTCGAGTATGGAAACCCAGGACTCGATCGTCTTGGAGTCCACGCCGACCTCGCGTGACAGCGAGCTTGCGTTGTACTCCTGGCTTGTGCGTACGGCGAGGAGCCGGATCAGGGTCTGGAAGTCCGAGAGCTTTCCGACGTCATTGGCAAGACGAACGTCCCGCTCCAGGTAGGTGGCGAGGTACGAGGAATACCACTCCCGGGCCCCTTCGTGCTCCCTCATGGTCAGCTCGGGATACGAGCCGAAAAGCATCTGGTTGTTGCGGCCGCGTTTCGGCATCTCTTGCCGTTCAAAGGGATGGAGCTCGAGCAGGCCGATCCTTCCCGCAAGGCTCTCGGAGAGGCGTCGGGAAAGGGTGAACTGGTTGGAGCCAGAAAGAATGAATCGACCCTTGCGCCTGTCGGCGTCGATGGCGATCTTCAGGTAGGAGAACAGCTCGGGTGCCCGCTGGGCCTCGTCCAGGATGACACGCTCCGGGAACCGGGACAGGAAGCCTCGCGGATCCATTCCGGCCGCACGGACCTCCTCAGGGTCGTCAAAGCTGACATAGGGCAGATCGGGGAAGGCCGTCTGAAGCAGCGTCGACTTGCCGGACTGCCGTGGGCCGGTGACCGCGATCGCGGGAAACAATCCAAGGTATTTTTTGAGTCGGGCTTCCAGGGCTCGATGGCGGTAAGCCATGCGCTATTGTGGGCTATGAAATGTCGGAATGTCAATCCGAAATATCATCGCTTCCTTCCTCCGCGGCGTAGCGGAACTGCTCATCCTCTTCACGGTTTTCGGCAATCCGGAAGTAATCGAGCACGTTGTCCTTCCGCAGTTTCCTTCCCTCCAGCCGCCAAGACCGGTACGAAGGGCAGGAGTAGCGGATATCGCAGTTCTGGCAGATGCGTTCTCCAAAGCTCCTGCCCCTGCCCGCATAGTCCTCATCGAGTCTCTCTGGCTGGATTGGGGGAAAGTGCCCTTCTTCAATGCAATCCACCACGCGGCCGAAGTCTTGGACCGTCGCTTCGCGGGATTCCCGTGTATACGGCAGACCGATCAGGGGCTCCCATGCCTGGAACTCGCGGTTGGTGGCCGCCGGATCGTTCCTGCTGATAGCCCCGCGCAGTTTCAGGGGGATGCTGGTAGCAATGACGCCGGTTCCGTCGATCCTTCGAGCCTTCAGCTCCTCGTAGATCGTGGCATAGACGTCGAGTTGGGCAGCGTACGCATCAGGGTGAGCCCGCACGTACTCGGGCTCGTGCGTCTTGATGTCATACATTCGGGTGCCGGAGGCATCGGCGACGATGTCGACGACACCTTCAAGGTTGTACCGTCGCCCTTTCGGGCTCACGCGATTGGGAAGGACCAGCCTTACCTCCGTCTCCTGCACCTGCCGCGCAACCGACTTGAGCTTCCGCCAGTACAGGAGGACTTGCCGCAGGGCCTCCCTCCTGGCAAAAGCGTTGGCGCGTATTCCTGTCTCTTCTTCGGCCAGCGCCAGCTCATCCTCAAATGCAGAGACGATGAAGGCTTCGATCTCGTCTCCAGGCAGTGCTTCAGGTTCGATCTGAGACGGCTGTAGAGCGGAATCCGCTTCGTCATGCATGGGCTTTCTCTCTGCGTTCGATCAGTGCGCGATGCAAGTCCTCGATTGTTCTGTGAACGAGGAGGCCGAACACGGCGTGCTGTGTCCGGGAAGGGGTGAATCCGTACTTCCGAAAGGCCATGTAGCGCCGCGGGCACTGTTCATAAAAGGTGTAGTCGCCGGTGTAGGAGTAGTTACGCGGGATTCCTTCGGCGGCAGGCCGGGCCTTTGGATTAGCGGAAGGATCGATCGTGTTCAGAGGTGGCACGTCCTGGAGAAGCTCCTCCACCTCCCTGCCGGTATGGTTCTTCACCCGGGGCACGACGAGGAGATTCTCCGCGCGGGAGAACGCCACGTAGAAGCGGCGCGCTTCGTCGAAGACAGCCCGCCGTTCCAGGGGCTCTCGTTCCTGCTCGAGGAAGGTCTCTATGAGCTTGTCGTTGACGCGCGTTCTAGACCGGCGAGTGGTCCGGGGCACGAAGACCACCGGAAACTCCAGTCCTTTCGCCTGGTGGATCGTGAGGAACGCCACCCGGCCTCGCGGGAAGGGATCTTCCGGGTCTTCATATTCTCCTTCGTCCAGCCTGTAGAGAAGCCATAGGTACTGGCCGAAAAACAGGCGTTCAAGGACACCGCCCGCGAGCTTCGGGCCGATCAGCTCTCCGTATTCTTCTCCGTAGCGGCCTATGCAGGCACTGACGAGTGAAAGGTTGCAGACGGGCCCTTCGTCCACCGGGCCGCGCAGACCCTCAGCCAGCTCGAAGGAGAGCTTCAGCGAATCGAACGCGCAAAGGCGATAGAAATGATCGAGGAGGCTCCAGTCCAGGCCGGCGGCGCGCGAAATCGCATAGTCCAGGCTGTAGGGGTTGCCGGTTTCTTCACGTCTTCGCGCCAGGGAATCGAAGTACTTCGAGAGGAGGCTGCGCCGCGCCTTTTCCGAGATCCCGGATGTTTCCACGAGTGCTCGTTTCATCCTCTCAGGTGAGTAGGGCCAATCAAGGCCCCAGTCATGCTCCGTGGCCGCGTTCGAAAGCGCCCCGTAGTCGTCCGCTGACTGCTTGAGTTCTCTCCTCCTGTCTTCTACGAAGAGCCTCAAGGCTGGGTCTGACTCCAGGGCCGCCTCCGCGGCCGCCTCTGCCCTGTGCGTCCAGTCCTTGTACTGCTCATTCATGAACCCGGATCTGCCGAATCCGATTGTCTTACCCATGAGGCCGAAGACAAGGAGTGCCTCGCTGTTCTCAAGAAACGACCCCGCGCGGGGGGCGTAGGATTTGATGCCCAGCGCTTCCAGCGCCGCAACGTAGGCGCCGGCGATCTTGGACTTGAGGCTTGGAAAGAGGAACGCGATCCGATTGGGATCATCCACCATTCCTGAGGCAATCAGCTTGCCGACAAGAGTGGCGCACTCTTTCGCGGAATCCTCAACGGACAGCCTCGGCGTGCTGAAGACGGCTGGACCGTCCATTCCCCTGTGAGCCTCGATTCCCTTCTCGACGCGATAGGGCGGTCCACCCGCCGCATCCGACCAGTCGGCCGTCTCGATTGCATTGCCGAAAAAGGCGACAATGTCCCCCCTCGATCGATAGTTGCGTATGATCGGGACAGTCTTCACCTCGCATTGCCACCGACGCCGGACCCGTTCAGAGAAGCGGACGAAGTTTTCCACCGTTGCCCCGCGGAATCGGTACAGGGCCTGGTCATCATCACCGACGACGCAGAGATTCCTCCGGTCGCCTGCCAGGTCGAAGATGAGCCGCTCCTGGACCGTATTCGTGTCCTGGTACTCGTCGATGATGACATGACTGAAGATCGAGCCTCCGATCGGGCATTTTTCGATCGTCTCGCAGGCACTCCTTTGCACAAGGGAGAGGTCCGTCCGCCTGCTCGCTTTCAGGCTTTCGACGTACACGCCATAGAGATCGAGAAGAAGGCGGATCCCTTCATGCCAGGGAGACAGGCCGAGTCTCTCAGCCTTCTGCTTCCAGTCATCGAGCAGAGGAGCTTCCTCGGAGACCCGGTTGAAGAACTCCACCAGCGATCTCGTGGCGCCGTAGCGCGATGGGAAGCGAGGTTCCAGCTCGAAGCACTTCTGTACCCGAAGATAGAACTCATCCGGCGCCACGATCCCGAGGGCGGTCCTGGCGAACTCGAGAAGAGCCCTGCTCCCCTCCCCTCGGTAGAGGTAGAGCGTCTGTGCAAGGTCATCCATGAGGGCCATTGGGCGTGGCCTTCTGTCGTTTGTTGTGAACCGCCGGTCTGAAAGGATCTTCCCCGAGAGCGAATGCAGGGTCCCCACGTAGAGGCCGGAGGTGTCGAACTGCCTCCCAAGCTCCTCTCCTGCGACGGCGAGCAACGAGTAGAGGCCATTGCGGAGTTGGTGGGCGGCCTTCTCCGTGAAGGTGGAAAGAAATACCCGGGAAGGATCAACGCCTCGGAAGACGATCAGGTTGAAACTACGCCAGAGCAGGATTCTTGTCTTGCCGGAGCCCGGTCCGGCGGGCAGGTAAAGTGGACCGTCTTCGTGCAGGATCGCTTCGCGCTGCTGCGGGCTTGGGGTGAAGGAGGCTGCCGCCATGAAGTCTTCTATCGTTTTCACTTGCTTGCCAACGGAACGATGACTTCGAACATAGTAGCCGCGCGGACAGGCGTTGTCAAAAGTGCCAGTCCAATCGCTTCTTGGGCTTGTCCTGATCCCGCCCCTGGGGTCAGAGACTCGCGGCATCCTTGCCGCGTGTCTCTGACCCTCTTCAAAAGTGAGCGCTCCAACAGGGACGTTGGAGCGGGTCGGCAAGCAATCGGTTTCAGCCGATCCGCGAAAGAACCGACGGCTCGGCTTAGTACATCGGTTCCCCGTAGGTTCCAGCGCAGAAGTCCCATGAACACCTGCTCTTTCCGCGGAATCGCTTCCAGTTTCTCTTCACAATCGTACGTTCATTCCTCTCGTCTCTCCGTATGCAGGGATAGAAGTTGAGATGAATCCATGCCCAGACCTGAGTTCTCTCTGGAGCAGCCTGCGCTTCGCAGCTCCAGAACGTTTCGGTGTGATAAACTTGACGGCCGTCGAT
>JBEKVA010000297.1:0-5550 GCA_049514475.1 Spirochaetia bacterium | reverse complement strand
GCCGGTGAACTTGATGGGGTCCAGGCTTTCTAATACCGCACTGTACTTGTCGAATACACCCATGCCGCCTCCTCCTCCCTACTCGCCCTTGGAACGGATGGGCATGAGCTCGAGGATGCGCTCCTCAATCTCGTGCAGCTGGGAGGAGATGCGGGCATCGATCTGGCCGAAATCGGTCTCGATGATGCACCCGCCCCTGTCCACTGAGGAGTCCTCCAGCACGGTGATCGATTTCACGTTCTCCACCATCTTCATGAAGTCCTTCACGTGCTCCGAGGTGAGCTCCAGGTCGGCGAGGTTCACGCGGATGACCACGTCCCCGCGGCTCTTCAGCTTGCGCAGCGCCTGCACCACGTTGTTGATCACCACGTTCTTCTGGTTCTCGGAGATGACCTTGATGACTTTCTTCACGATGAGGAGCACCAGGTTGATGATCTGGGTCTCCGCCTCCTGGATGATCTCGTTCCTCTTCTCTATGGCCTTGGTGATGATGGAGTGCAGGCTCTCCACGAGGCGCTGCACTTCCGCCCGGCCCTCCTCGTAGCCGCGGGCATGGCCCTCGGCGTAGCCGCGCTCGTCGGCTTCCCGCTCCGTCATTGTGACCCGCTGCTTGATGTCGTTCTCCAGCTCGGAGGCCTTCTGCCGCGCCTCTGCCAAAATGATCTGCGCCTGGTCTTCCGCGTCCTGGCGGATCTTCTGCGCCTGATTGTTCTTCCGCTTGACCTCTTCGAAGGCGACCTTCTCGGCGTCCTTCCTGATCTTCTCAGCTTCCACCTGGGCCTGGGCCAGGAGGCGTTCCTTCTCGGCTACCCATTCCTTGCGGAACGCTTCGGCCTCGCGGCGCAGGTCATCGACAGTCGGGCCGGTATATTCCCCGGTCTCCTCGACCGTCTGCACCTCTTCGACAGGCTCCTCGGCCACGATCTTCGGCGGCTCGATGAACACCTTGCGGGAGAGGTACATGATGTCTGCTGGCTTGAAAACGTTTTTTGCCATGCTTTATACCACCAGCTCTTCTTCTCCAGCCCGTGCCACCACGATTTCTCCCTGTTCCTCGAGCTTGCGGATGATGGCAACGATTCTCTGCTGGGCCTCCTCGACGTCCTTCAGGCGGATGGGACCCATGTAGTCCATGTCCTCCTTGAGAAGCGTCGAGGCGCGCTTTGACATGTTGCGGTAGATCTTGTCCTGAACCTCGGAGTCCACGCTCTTCAGCGCCTTGGCGAGCTCCGCGGTGTCGACCTCGCGCAACACCTTCTGGATGGCGCGGTCGTCCAGGAGCACGATGTCCTCGAACACGAACATGCGCTTCTTGATCTCTTCCGCCAGCTCGGGGTCGTCCTCTTCCAGTGATTCCACGATGGTCTTTTCCGTCGAACGGTCGACCATGTTCAGGATCTCCACGATGCTCTCCACGCCGCCGGCGGCGGTGTAGTCTTCCGAGGAAAGCGTCGAAAGCTTCTTTTCCAGGACGCGCTCCACCTCGCGGAGCACCTCGGGGGAGGTGCGGTCCATCGTGGCGATGCGCTTGGCAACATCGGACTGGATCTCGTGGGGCAGGCTGCCCAGGATCACCGAGGCTTTCTGCGGCTCCAGGTACGCCAGGATCAGGGCGATGGTCTGCGGGTGCTCCTGCTGGATGAAGTTCAGCAGGTGGGACGGATCGGTGCGGCGTATGAAGTCGAAGGGCCGCACCTGCAGGCTGCTGGTGAGCCGGTTGATGATGTCCACCGCTTTCTGAGTCCCCAGCGATTTTTCAAGCAGCTCCCGGGCGTAGTCGATGCCGCCGGTGGAGATGAAGTCCTGGGCCATCATCAGCTCGTGGAACTCCATCAGCACCTGGTCGCGCTCCTGCGGCTCGATACTCTCCAGGCGGGCAATCTCGAAGGTGAGCTGCTCGATCTCGTCCTCGCGCAGGTGCTTGAAGATGTCGGAGGCGATCTCGGATCCCAGGGTTACCAGGAACACGGCGGCCTTCTGCCGCCCGGTGAGAGACTTCTTGTGCGCCCCTGCGCCCTTGCCTTCGCGCTTGCCCTGCGCCTGGGCCCCCGCGGGGATTTTTTCTTCCGCCGCGCCCGGCTTCTCCCTCGCGGGTGCCGCCGGCTTCGCCTGCTTTGCCATGAACTATTCCTCCACCAGCCAGGTGCGGATGAGCTGGGCCACGTCCTCGGGATGCTCACGGGCCATGTTGGCCGCGTTCTCCTGCATCTCCAGGCGCGCCCGGTCCTCGACGGAGAGCTCCACCTCCACACCCTGCTCTTCCGCGGTCCGAAGGGCCGCTTCCCTCATGGCCTGGTGCTGCCGTGCCAGCTCCTCTTCGCGCAGCCGCCGCCGCCTCTCCATCTCCTTGGCGATGAGGCGGTAGGCAACCACGAGGACCAGCAGCGCGCCGAGCCCGATCAGGATCGCGTAGATCGTGCGCCGCACCGCCATCTGCTTGCGGTACACCCCGTCTTCCTTGGCGAACTGCGTGCTGCGGTCGAACTGCAGCGTCTGCACGTCCACGTTGTCGCCCCGGTCCCTGTCGAACCCGATGGCGCCCTGGATCAGGCTCTTTGCCTTTGCCAGGTCGTCGTCGGAAACGGGCACGTAGTCCCGCTGGATGCTTCCATCCGGGTTCAGCAGCACCTTGCCATTCTTATCATACTTCTGTTTCCAGACCCCGTCGATGGCAACACCCGTGGTGATTCTCCGCACGTCCCAGGGCTGCTTCTCGGAGACGGTGGTCTTCTCATTGATCTCGTTATTGGTCGTCTGGGAGGTCTTGTCGTACTTGCCCACCAGGTTGGAGAGGTCCTTGTACGCCGGGGGGGTCTGCCCCTCCACGCCGGGAGGGCCCTCGGGGTTGAATCCGCTGCCCTGGAAATGCTCCTCGATATTCTGCGTGGAGCGCGCTATTGAAGGCGCGTACTGGGCGGGGGCATACCGGGTGGCGGGCACCACGGCGATGGGAGAGTACTCCTTGGCTGTGGAGTTCTCCTTGCTCATGTCCAGCTTGATGTCGATCTTCAGAATCCGCACGCGGTCGGCGCTGAAGATGTCCGCCAGGGAGCGGGTGATCTCGGAATTGTACTTCTGCTCGAGGTCCTGCTTCACCTTCAGCTCGCGCTTGGCAAGCTCCAGGCGGTCCACCTGCTCGAGGCCCGCGAAGTCGTTCAGCTGCACCCCCGACTGGTCGGTGATGACGATGTTCTCATCCTGCAGCCCCGCCACGGCCATCTTGATGAGGCGCTGCATGCCCTCGATCTTCTTGCGGTTCGTGGCCACGTCGGAGCCGGGCTTCGGGGTGATGATGATCGACGCGCTGGTGGGCTTCTGGTCAGCGGAGAACAGCTCGGTCTTCGGCACGACGAGGGTGACGCTGACATTGTCGACGTCATCGAGTGCCATGATGTGCTGCTCGAGCTGCTTCGTGATGGCCCGCTGCAGGTTCACGTCACGCTCGAAGTCCGTGGTGGTCCAGCGCTCCATGTCGAAGAGGGCCCACGGGTCGGTGCCCTTCGGAATGAGGTTTTCCTCGTTGAGGATCACGCGCACGCGGCGCGCCGTCTGCTCGTCGGCGACGTAGAACACGTCGTCCGCCCGCAGCTGGTACTTCACCTGCAGGCTGTCCAGCTTGGCGGCGATCTGCAGCCGCGCGTCCTGGTCCTTCAGCGGGCTGGAGATCAGCGGCACCATGGACGGGGTCGCGCTGAATGTGAAGAGCAGTATGACCGCGAGAATGCTCGCGCCGATGATGGAGAACAGGATGATCTTCTGCGTCCTGTTCCACCGTGACCACAGCCCCCTCAGCTGCTCACGGATCCGCTTCAACCAGTCGTTCATGTCCCCTCCCTGTCATGCCCTGATGCCTTCTCTACCGTACGTTGATGATTTCGCGGTATGCCGCCAGAGCGCGATCCACCACCGCCTTTGTCATCGAAATCGCCAGGTTCGCGTCCGCGAGGGCGATCGTCACGTCCTCCACGTTCACCGAGTTCGGGTCGGTGACCATCGCCTTGGAAAGATTCATTGCCTTCAGCTGGCTGTCATTCACGCCGCCCAGCGCGTTCATGAGGAGCGCGCCGAAATTGCCTTCCACGCCCGTGTCACTCGGGGCCTGTTCTCCGGCCCCGACGAGGTGCGCGGGATTCGTGCGGGCAAGCTTCACCACGTCGCCGGCCGGCTGTATTGCATCCATGGGTCCCATTCATTACCTCCCGATCTCGAGGGCCTTCAGGAACATGGCCTTCGTTCCACCGATCACGGCCGAGTTCGCCTCGTAGGCACGGTTGGCCTCGATCATGTCCACCATTTCGTTGACGATATTCACATTCGGGTACTCCACGTACCCCGCCTTGGGACCGCTCTTCAGCGCGTCCGGATGCGTCGGGTCGTACACAAGCCGCGTGTCGGTGGCGTAATCTTTCTGGATCGACTTGACCCGCACGCCCTGCCCCACCTGGTCCTTCAGGAACGTAGGGAGGAAGGGGCTGCGCCAGTAGGGCTCCTCCACGCGGGGGGCGAATATGACGCGGCTGCGGCGGTACGGCCCGCCCGCGGTGGTCCGCGTCGTATTGACGTTCGCGATGTTGTCCGCGATGACGTCAAGGCGAAGACGCTCCGCCGTGAGCCCTGAACCCGCTATGTTGATGCTGCTGAACATGCCCATGTCGTTTCCCTTCCCTCTTACCTGAGCACGATGTTCACGCGCTGGAACTCGCTGGAGATCACCTGGGCGAGTGTCGTGTACAGGAGCTGGTTGTTCAGGGAGTCCATGCCTTCCTGCTCGATGTCCACGTTGTTCCCGTTGTTCTTCGCCTCGGTGAGATAGTCGAGGACCCGGCGCGGCCGCACCTCCCGCCAGTCCATCGGCTTGTCGAAGGGGATGTGCTTCGGGTCGGTGACGTACTGCTTGAAAGGCGTGACCACCTTCTCGGAATCCAGGGCGCGCTTCAGCTGGCTCTCGAAGTTCACGTCACTCCTCTTGAAGTTGGGAGTGTTCGCGTTTGCGATGTTGTTGGCGATGACGTTGCGCCGGAGAGTGGCCACGTTCATCTCCCTGCCGAGAAACTCCAGATTCTGTCCGAAACTGCCCCCGAAGCTCATTCCCGTGCTCCTTCCGTGTAACCGCGCTGCGGAACCCCGCGGATTCTGCGCCGCGGCGCGGATCGTTCTTTCATCATTTTCGGCCCTTTTCCCGCCCTCCTGAATGCAAGCTTCCTATAATATGTAACGGGTCAGGTCCTGGTCCTGGACCACGTTTTTCAGCTTTTCATCGACGTACGAACGCGTGATGGCGATGGTCTGCCCCGCGATCTCGGGGGCGTGGAACGACACCTCCTCCAGCAGCAGCTCCATGATGGTGTGCAGCCTCCGGGCCCCGATATTCTCCGATCGGGAATTGACCTCCGTTGCAAGCTCCGCCAGGCGATCGATGGCATCCGGGCGGAACTCCAGTGTCACCCCCTCGGTTTTCAGCAACTCCGTGTATTGCGTGATCAGGGCGTTCTTCGGCTGCGTGAGGATCTTCACGAAATCTTCTTTTGTAAGGGCCGAAAGCTCCACGCG
>JBEKVA010000296.1:0-5575 GCA_049514475.1 Spirochaetia bacterium | reverse complement strand
CTCGTATACTCAGAGGGAAAAACCCACAGTCAGAAATACGCTGACTGTGGCCACCCGCTATTGTACCGCGACGCGGCGGCGGAACGCGGTCATCCTCGGCCGGAACGATCAACTGATTGTTTTCGACCCGCACACCGAGACCGTTGAGTACGCTATCCAGAACCATCTTTCGCTTAGGGGTGTCTACTTCCAGCCCGCTCGTTCTGAGATCGGAGAGGATGTACCCATCGTCGGAAAGGACGATGTTCCCGTTGTGCCGAATCGCATACACCTGGAGATGATCGTTGTGGCGGTCGAGAAAGGGAGTGGTCAGTTCGCAGGCTTCCCCCACTTCTTCCACACCTAGTCCCAGGCGGAGCCAGTCGACGTAAGAATCAATCAGCTTTTGGCACTCGTCCCGTTTCACGTTATGACCCCCTGAACAGAAGGAGGCGACTCAATCCTACAATCTGGTTGACCATCACGTCTGAACTTTTTCCCCCTCAACTCACGCGTATTAGTGGTAGGCACCTTCAATTCGTAATTGGAATTGACCGTGGGCTCGTATACTCAGAGGGAAAAACCCACAGTCAGAAATACGCTGACTGTGGCCACCCGCTATTGTACCGCGACGCGGCGGCGGAACGCGGTCATCCTCGGCCGGAACGATCAACTACCGTGCTGCGCTACCTGCTACTTTTTGTCGGACGTGGTCGGGCGGACCACAAACTGGAAAATCTTGTAGCCGTTCGTAAAGAGTTCCGTTTCGAAATACCAGTTCCCCTTGTCTGCTCTTTCAACGACGAGTTGCGTCTCCGCTATGTTTGCAACATTCCTTGCGGCATGAACCTTGAAGATGTCAGCGCCTCTCGAGAAAGGCTCTTTGCTTTCAACAGCGGTGAAATAGTGCTTGCTGAACGAAGGCGAAGCGATGGTGTATTGGATCTTGTATTGTGCGTCTTCGATGTCACCCTCCTCAGGGTCGCCGGGCATCTTGTCGTACACAACAACCGCACAGGGGAGGACGTGCCGTTCAACGTACCGCCTGATTCCAGACTCGTAAGAGGCACCGTATTTGGGGGCAAGTTGGTGGACGGTTTTACATGACAACGGAAAGGCGAGGGACTCGTCGGTGAACCGGTTACCCTGAAAAATGAAGTCGGCGGCGATTTCGTTGGCTTCTTTTTCCAAACGCAGTTTGGTCCACCAACCCAGCGTTTCATCTGTGTCGAGGAACAGTTTTTCTCGGTGCTCAGGCAGGATAAAATGGCCAATCTCGTGGAAGACACTAAACCGGTACCGCTTCGGGCTTAGGTTGGAATGAGTTACAACTGCTTTGTCATTGAGGCTCAATGCTGCACGAAGCTTATTAGGAAGGTCGGGAACTTTCTGCAGGAAGTCCATCTCTTGAGCGAAATCAAAACTCAACTGCTGAAGGTTCAGAAATCCAAGAAGTTTGCTCTCATCGGTAGGAAGCCGATCACGCGTGCCGGTCTCCTCTAATAGGGTTTCCACGATTTCTTCCCCCGACAGGTCTTCCGGTGGTCTATTACTTATGCGAAGTTTCTGCAAGTTTCTGCTTGATCCTTTTCGCGATGGCTTCTTTGACGTCCTCGTCCACCCCGCGGTCGGCATGGGTGGCAACTGTCTCTCGTCCCTTCCAATCAGCGTCGCGGATTGATCTGAGCCATTCGCGCGCCCTTTCAGTGGGTCCACTGCCTGCCTCAAGAAAGTACGAGACAGGAACCCCGTAAAAACTCGCCAGCCTTTCGAGTACTTTACCTCTCGGCGCATTAGTCTGGTTTTCGAGGGTTGACAGTGTAGTCTTCGGAATGTGCATTTCAGAAGCTATTTGTCTTTGTGAACGGTTCCCTCGAAGGCGACGCAGCCGCTCTCCGAAGTTTTCCATTGCGACCTCCTTGGTATTTTGGGCTTTTTGGCAACGCGTTCACCATAACCCCATTATACCACATAGGCTGCAGGAGTAATCAATTCTATTTATGAATACAATAAAATACTTCTATCCTAAAAATTCGCTCATGCTATTGACGGTTGAACTAAAATATGAGAAGTTTCTAATAGTCCCTCAGGGCCCACGCCCCGAGGGCGGCCTGGAACGAGTAGTAGTCAATAGAGGAGGTCCCTCGCAAAACCATGAACAATGAAAAGAGGCAGTATGCTTTCAGCGTTATCGACGTAGGGCAAGGTAGCATGCAGGTGTTCGAATCTGGAGATGGGGACTGCATTATTTTTGATTGTAACCTCAAAGGGGCACGCGAATACGTGTTGCGCTATCTTGGCCGCCGAAAAATCGAACGGATTGTTCTCCTCGTCATAACAGGTACGGACGAAGACCACGCCGATGTAGACGGGCTGCGAATGCTGGCGGCGAGGTACAAGTGCGACATCGAGCGGATATGGATTCCCGATTTCCCGAAAGACACCGAAAATTGGAAAGAGTTTAAGAAAGTTCTCGCTGAACTCGTGGAGGATGGAACGGTAGTAGAGAAACCCACAGCCGGTGATGAATCGGATCTGGGCTCAGTACACCTCAAGGCTCTAGGTCCTCATCCGGACGACAGCGACACGAGCAACAACGCATCTCTGGTAGTCAAGCTAACCGTTGGGCAGGTCGGAATTCTTATTCCCGGCGATTGCGAGGACAAACGCTGGGAGAGCATCCTCAAATATTTTGAGAAGTGGCTTCCCTCAGACGTCCTAGTCGCACCCCATCACGGGTCAGACCATGGCTGCGTGAAAGATGTCATCGAAATCGTCAAGCCGCTTTATACGCTGGTCAGCGTGGGGGAAGACAACAAGTATGGTCACCCCGACAAAACTGCGATGGCAACCTATTGGCGGCTTACACGAAAGCGGGTTTTCACCACCAAGGACGATGGCTCGGTATTGTTCGAGTTCGACACCGCAGGGATCACCAACGTTATTCCTCACGCCGGAAAAGATCCTGATGGTTTGAAGGAGCAAGCGAAGCAGGTAGCTGGTGCCCTTGTGGGTTCCACTTCAATCTACATTAGCCCTTCAGGTAGGCCTTCGACCACGCCGGCCAGCGGTGTGCCTTATCGTCCGACACACTTTCACGGCGGCGACAAGGCAGATGACCCTAAGGAGGGGGATTAGCTGCGCTCTCCCCGCAAGAATTGGAGAGCCAGTTACTGGGCGTTGAGAATGCCTTCGAGTTCGTCGATCGAGTGACGGCTCAAACCGCATTTGACCTCCATCCACCGCTTCGAACTGCATTCAAAGAACGCGATATCCGCACGGCGCTCGTTGTCAGGTTGGCTACGATATGGAGCAGAACCTACCGGGTTTTGTTTATAGTCCCAAGGTGGTACCCTAATACTCCTCCAGCGGCGTATTGCTTGGACAAAATTAGAGGGCTGTATCTAGTCCAGCATTTGTACAGGAAGGATTGGAGAATTTGTTATCATTACTCACTGGCAGGGGATTGGAATCCCAAGGAGTGCACCCTTATCACTGCAGTAGGGTGGGCCGCAGCCTGGCTTTTCTGCCAGGAATACCTACAGAAGTGCGGAAAATGGCCCGCACCGGTTGGAATGGACGAACCCGTGCTTAAGCGCAGCCCTCGCCCCTGGCCCCCACTGAGGCGTTGACGCGATGCTACAAAAATTCGGTCTGTACGAATTCCTCGCGAACCTCATTCCTGGCCTTGCCTTCATCTCAGCACTCAGTTGGCTTGCTGAGTTCTTTGGGCACAAGCCGGTCCTCCCGATAACGGGCACAGTTGGTGAGGCATCAGCCCTCGTTGCGTGGGCGTATATTGTGGGCCTGCTTCTGCAAGGGATTGCTGAGGGGCTCGTTGAAAAATTCGTTCTCGCTGCAACCGGAGGTTATCCATCGTGGCAGTGGATGATTGAAGGCGGGAAAGGCTTCACGCCCGAACACAGAACGAAGCTAAAGGACGCAATCCGAGATTACTTTGGGGAAACAGTCGAGCCGACTATTCCATCTGACGCCACACAGCAGCAGGTCCTCGATGCACAGCGGCACAAATACCAAGAGCTTTTCTATCTTTGTCTCAACCTTGTCGAACAGAAGAAACTGAGCGACCGCCCGCTTTCTTTCAACACGCACTATGGCCTATTTCGGGGACTCTTGACGTTTACGTTGATGTTGCTGCCTGTTTTCGGATGGGCCCTTATATTCCATTGGTCTGAAATAGCTCAAAGAAACGTTGTGGGGTTTTTCCAGTTAATTCTATTACTCCTGCTTGTCGCCGCAACTGTCTCCTATTTCCGCATGATTAAGCGCGGCGAGGACTTTGCAAAATCCATTTACGATCTGTTCTATAGTTTCTATCGACAGGAAGCCAGCACCAAGAAGTAATGCGTGTCGCGCGTGCGTCGGGCTTTTTCGAAATACCCAATTGGGCGGGCTGCCGGGAGAAAGCGACAACATAATCATTGTGTGGGTTGTGCCACACCCATTTGCGCTGCCAAATGCGGCGAACACGCCCCAAGGATCACCCTAACTTATTGATGATGCGTAGACGGTTTCAGCCCACCCCGCAAAGATTTGCGAATTCACGTGCCCAGTACGAAAGATGGGAGAAGGCTTCTCTTGAGTACGGGGTCGGAACGACAGGTTTCGGGTGGTGGGTGTTAGCTATCGACCTTCAACTTTCGACTCCTCGACCGCTCTTCAGGGTTGGGGTTGGCGGAGATTCAGGCAAACTCGTAGAGAGGGACGTTGCGGCCTGGGTGGGGGAGTGGCCTTGAGCAAAGCTTCGATGCGGCGTTTGGGATTGGAAAGGCAGAAGTCAGGAGTCGGAAGTCAGGAGCCAGAATGAAGAGCATCTGGTCCGTACTTTCAGCCGTGTGTTTCGTGCTTTGCGCTCTCTGCTCGCCGCCCGGGTTTTCCTGCCCGATCAAAAGTGGCTCCCCGCGGGTCAGCGATGTAAGCCGTGGGCCAAACTCACGGGAATGGGGCGCGAGGAACGGCCGGCCGTGGGCGGCGCCGAACGGTTCGACCCTTTCAGGGTCGAGGAACTTGGCTGGGACGTATTCCGTGGGTGGCGGGCGCAAAACCCGCGCCCTTGCCCACGGCTACTCATCTTCAACCCCTTCGGGGTTCAGACGAGAAAGCGGGGCATATTGACCTCGGAGGGGAGGCCATTCCCCTCCTTGGTTAAGGAGGGGCCAGGGGTGGTTGGTCTCCCTAAGCGGCGTGCGACGCAATTGCACACCTGTGTCTAGGCCCAAGAGATGGCCTTGGTTGCCACCACCCCCCAACCCCCTCCTCAGCCGAGGAGGGGAGGCATTCCCCGGTGTAGCTATGGCATGATTTGGACCCTCAACGCAACGCCCCGATCGGGGATTTTTAGCCACACGATGTCTGTGGCGTCGTCATAGGTCCACCCTTGGCTCGCGCCCTCAAGAGCTTCCACCGAGCTTTGGGCTGCAAGTTGCTCTCCTCCTACCTCAACTTGCCGGGGCTGCGTCCGCTCGCCGTGAACCTTAAGGACCAACGAACGCGCCGGCGGAGTGTAGGAACCTTCACGTGCAGAAATCTCAACACTCAGGCCGCGAGGCTGTTGGGTAACGGTCAGGCGCTGTTG
>JBEKVA010000295.1:0-5576 GCA_049514475.1 Spirochaetia bacterium | reverse complement strand
GACGAATGCGGGGACTGTGTGAAAGCGCTCTCCTTCTATATATTATCTGCATGGCACAATTCATTGATCCCTTCGGCTCTCTTTCCACCTTGAAAACTTCAAAGGGCAAATTCGAATACTACAGCCTGACGCGCCTGGCTGCTCAGACGGGGACCGATATCGGCCGGATGCCGATCTCAATAAGGATTCTCCTCGAGTCCGTGCTGCGCCAGCTCAACGGGGTCGACGTGCGCGAAGAGGACGTGCGCGCCCTGTGCGCGTGGAGCACGCCTGCCTCCCGGGCGCGCGAGTTCCCCTTCAAGCCTGCGCGCGTGATCATGCAGGACTTCACCGGGGTACCGGCCATCGTCGACCTGGCGGCCATGCGTGATGCCATGGCAGACCTGGGAGGCGACCCGCAGCGGATCAACCCGGTGATCCCCGTGGACCTCGTGATCGATCACTCGGTGCAGGTGGACCTCTACGCCTCATCGCGCGCCCTCGCGGGAAATGCCACGCTGGAGTTCAAGCGCAACCGCGAACGCTACGAGTTTCTCCGCTGGGGAGCGAAGTCATTCGCCGACTTCCGCGTGGTTCCCCCGGCCACCGGCATCGTCCACCAGGTGAACCTCGAGTACCTCGCCCATGTGGTGCAGACCCGGGGGCTGGCGCAGCGCAAAGGCCAGGTCGTGTTTCCCGACACCCTGGTCGGCACGGACTCACACACCCCGATGATCAACGGCATCGGCGTCCTGGGGTGGGGAGTCGGAGGAATCGAGGCGGAAGCGGCGCTGCTGGGTCAGCCCCTGTACATGCTCATCCCCGAGGTGGTGGGCATGAAGCTCACCGGCAGCCTCCGCGAAGGGGTAACGGCCACCGACCTCGTGCTCACCGTCACGCAGGCGCTGCGCACGTTCGGGGTAGTGGACAAGATCGTGGAGTTCTTCGGCGGGGGCCTGGCAACCCTGAGCGTGGCTGACAGGGCCACCATCAGCAACATGTCACCCGAATACGGGGCCACTGCCGGGTTCTTCCCGGTCGATGAGAAGACGCTGGAGTACCTGAGGTTCACCGGGCGCAGCGCCGGGCTGGTGGACCTGGTGGAGCGCTACTGCAAGGAGCAGGGCATGTATCGGCTGGAGGAGACCGGGCAGCCGGACTACAGCACCGTGCTCGAGCTGGACCTGGGAAGCGTCGAGTCCTCCATGGCGGGGCCGAAAAGACCGCAGGACAGGATCGCGCTGTCGCAGGCCAAGCGCTCGTGGCGGGAGGTAAGCTCTGCCCTGCCGGCGGCAGCGGCCGCTCAATCCCGCCAGGAGCGGGAGGGCGGCATTCCGGCGGCAGAGGCGGGAGCCGAGGTGGAGATCGGCGGTGAGCGCGAGCGGCTTCGCCACGGCGCGGTGGTGATTGCCGCAATCACGAGCTGCACCAACACCTCCAACCCCGCGGTGATGGTCGCGGCAGGCCTCCTTGCGCGCAAGGCGGTGCAGCTCGGCCTGCGGGTGCCCGCGTACGTGAAGACCAGCTTCGCCCCGGGCTCCAAGGTGGTCACGCAGTACCTCGATCGCGCCGGGCTCAGCCCCTACCTGGAGGCGCTGGGGTTCCACCTGGTGGGATACGGCTGCACCACCTGCATCGGCAACTCGGGTCCGCTGAACCCGGTCATCAGCGCAGCGGTGAAGCAGAACGATCTCACGGTAGCCTCGGTGCTCTCGGGCAACCGCAACTTCGAGGGAAGGATCCACCCCGAGGTGAAGGCGAACTACCTCGCCTCCCCGCCCCTCGTTGTGGCCTACGCGCTGGCGGGGACCATGGACATCGACCTTACAACGGAGCCCATCGGCAAGGACCACAATGGCCAGCCGGTGACGCTGAAGGACATCTGGCCCACCCTTGCCGAGATCGATGCGGCCATCAGTGAGAGCCTCACCCCAGAGATGTTCCAGAAGGTCTACGCGAGCGTCTTCAGCGGGGACGAGACGTGGCAGGCGGTAAAGACCCCCGAGGAAAGGCGCTATCGTTGGGAGGCTCATTCGACATACATCCGCAAGCCCACCTTCTTCGAGGGAATCACCGCCGCGCCGACCGCCGTGCCCGCCATCACGGGCGCCCGCGTGCTGGCCTTCCTGGGTGACTCGGTGACTACCGACCATATCTCCCCCGCGGGAAACATCCCCGAGAAAAGCCCGGCGGGAAAATGGCTGCTGGAGCACGGGGTGAGCGTCGAGGAGTTCAACACGTACGGCTCACGGCGCGGGAACCACGAGGTGATGATCCGCGGCACGTTCGCCAACATCAGAATCCGCAACAAGCTCGTGCCCGGCGTCGAGGGGGGATTCACCCGTCACTTGGTCACGGGTGAGAAGCTCCCGATATTCGATGCGGCGGAAAAGTACCGCGCCGATGGGGTTCCGCTGCTGGTGCTGGCGGGAAAAGAGTACGGCTCGGGAAGCTCGCGCGACTGGGCGGCCAAGGGCACCGTGCTGCTGGGAATCCGCGCCGTCATGGCGGAAAGCTACGAGCGCATCCACCGGTCGAACCTTGTCGGCATGGGGGTACTGCCCTTGCAGTTCCTCAAGGCGGAGAGCGCCGCATCGCTGGGGCTCACCGGAGAGGAGACCTTCACCATCGAGGCCCCTGAAAAGCCGGCGCAGACACTGACTGTGAGCGCCCGTGATGCCGCGGGCAGGGAAAAGCAGTTCAAGGTCCTGGCGCGCATCGACACCGCCATCGACCTGGAGTACTACAGGAACGGCGGGATCCTTCCCACGGTGCTCAGGGGCTTTGCGAAGGCGGAAAAGGGATAGGGCGACACGGCAGGAACTTTGTACAGCTTCAGGACTCGATCGGTCTGCGCGGGTCGGTGATCCAGTCGCTCCAGGACCCGGGGTAGAGCCGCGGCACGCCCTTTCCCGCGTGGGCAAAGGCAAGGGCCAGGTGCGCCGCCGTGACCCCCGAGCCGCAGTAGAGCACCGTGTGCTCAGCGTCCCTTCCTCCCGACAGCGCATCCAGGCGCGTCCGCACCTCTTCAACGCTCTTGAACGCGGCCTCGGGCCCGAGGCTGTCCACGTACGGGGCCGAGTGGGCCCCGCGTATGTGCCCTGCCACGGGATCGATTGTTTCATTCTCGCCGCGGAACCTGTCGGCTCCCCGGGCGTCAAGCACGATCCACGCCGGGTCACCGAGCCGTGACAGGACCTGGTCGGCGTCAACGGCCATCCCGGGCCTGAACGCAGCGTGAAAGTCGCGCGGCTGACGCTCCACGGGATCGCTGGAGCACGGCAGAGCGGCGGCCTTCCACCGCTGGAAACCCCCGTCGAGCACCGCCACCGCGTCGTGACCTGCCCATTTCAGCATCCACCAGAGCCGTGCCGCGGCCATCGCACCCGTGGAATCGTCGTAGGCAATGACCCGCGTGTCGTCCTCTATCCCCCATCGGGAGAACGTCCTGACCAGTGCCTGCGGATCCGGCAGCGGATGACGACCCGTGCGACCGGGGAGCATGCGGCCGGAGAGGTCGCGATCAAGGTGCGCGTATAGGGCCCCTGGAATGTGCGACTGGCGGTATTCCGTCTCCCCCTGATCGGGTTCCCGCATCACGAAACGGCAGTCCATGAAGAGGCACCTCTGGTCACCCAGCAGCCTGCCCGCGGAAGCGGGGTCGATGATCGCCTGGAACATGGGGGAAGTGTCGTCCGAGAATTGCGTTCGCGTCTACAGGTGCAGGGCCGCTACCCGAGCCACTTCTGAAACCAGTCAAAGGCATCCCGCTGCATGGGGACATCGAACTTGTGGGGCCCGGGGTAAAACGCGAAATGGAACCGCTCCCCGGCCCCTGCCTTGTGATAGATCGCCTCCAGCATCCGGCACGCCCGATCCGTCTCCGCGCGCGTGAACAGCGGATCATCGGTGTTCGCCAGGACGCACGTCGGGAGGGGGACCCCCAGGCCGAGGATCTCGGGGAAATCCAGCAGGCCGGAAAGCCCGGGGACGAAGATCATCCACGAGTGGGTGTAGCTGGTGGCAAGGAGGTAATCCCGCCAGGTTGTCATCATTCCCGCGCACACGGCGCATCGGATCCTGTCATCGAGACCGGCGAGAAATCCTGTGCGCAGTCCACCCCCCGATAGTCCGCCGCAGCCCAGCCGGCCGGCATCCACGTCGGGACGGGATGCGAGGTAGTCCAACGCAGCGCGGTCCTCAGCCACCATGACGCCGGGCCACGTCAGCCCAGCGGAGAAGAGGGACTTCGCGATGACAGATTCGTGCTGGGCGCCAAAGGCATTATATGCGCGAATCTGCTCCTCGGGCTCGCCAGCGGGCACATCGAAGCTCATGGCCGGGGCGGAGACAAGGTCTTCCGGGGTGACCTCGCGGATGTCCAGCGGCGGGCTCATCAGCCTTTTCACCGTGTGAAGGGGGAGGTCCGCTGCAAGGATCTTTCGAGTCTCAAAGGGAAAAACGTCGTGCGCAAGCACCGCGAAGCCGCGCCGTGCCAGCGTGTTTGCCCACGCCGCCCCGCCGTAGGCGTCCGCCTGCAGCTTCTCCACCTGGGGATGCAATTCCCCCGCGGACCGCGCGATTTTCCGTTTTCCGAAATGCTTGTCCCCGCCGTGGTCGTGAAAGGCCAGGACGCCGGGCAGCCTGCCCTGTGCGCCGGCGGGCTTCAGAAAATAGGCACCGGTTCGAGGGCCGTAGGGAAGCTGCCAGGAGAGCTCCTCGATTTCAACTCCGTCATGAAGGGCCCGCGCGTGCACCTTCACGTCGCTGGCACTCACCCGCTCAGGGCAGTGGAGCAGCTCCAGGAGCACGCCGCGCGCAGCCTTCTTCCACGGCCCGATGTCCGACCACTGCGAGCCGCGGAATGAAAAAGCGCCCGGCGTGTCCCCCACGCGGGCTGCCGCCCACTCCCCGTACCCGCCGAGCATGTTTCTTTGCACGAAAGACAGCCTCCGCCGTCAGCCGACCCGCGCCTCGAGGAGCGACTCTCCAGGGGCCGGAGCCTCTGGCTCTCCTGCCGCCGCCCCCGGGGACCGATGCCCCGTAGGTGGACGTGGAGGCTGACGTGCCCTTCAATGATACCTCGGTCAGGCTGAAATAGTGGCTCTGGTAGCCTACGGCCTCTGCCACCTCGTACACCTTCACGGCGGGATCGCTCATGAATTGCACCGCCTTGTTGATACGCACCCGGGTGAGGTAGTCGATGAAGGAGAAGCCCGTCTCGTGCTTCAGGAAACGGCTCAGGTACCCGGGGCTGAGCTACGCCGCGGCGGCGACCTCCTCGGGGACAGCTCGGGTTCCCCGTAGTGACCCGCTCGGCGGAGGGGATGGTGGCGTGCGTGAGAATCAGGGCGGCGACGAGGGTGTCGCTGACGCGCGACTCGATGTCAGCTATGGCCTCCACCCCGGCGGGTCCGCCGGGGGTGCAACCGATGGCGACGAATGAGGCAATAGAGACGGACGGCGCGTGGAACCTGCAGCCAGGTGTTCCCGCGCCGCGCAAATTGGCGCCGCCCGGAGTGTGCGGGGCGGGCGGCGTCCGAAGAGAAGGTTCAGCCCCTCGAAGTTGCGTCAGCCCTTCGCGGTTGCGTCAGCCC
>JBEKVA010000294.1:0-5592 GCA_049514475.1 Spirochaetia bacterium | reverse complement strand
TACGCGCGCATCAAGGAGAAGCTCTCCGCCCTCAGCGGCGTCGCTGTGATCCCCGGGTTCATCGGGGCCACCGAGAAGGGGGTGACCACGACCCTGGGAAGGAACGGGTCGGACTACACGGCCTCGATCATCGGCGGCGGCATGGACGCGCAGGAGATCGAGATCTGGACCGATGTCGATGGGGTGCTTTCCGCGGACCCCCGCATCGTGCCCGACGCCTTCGTGATCCCGGAGATCAGCTACGAGGAGGCCATGGAGCTCTCCTATTTCGGGGCAAAGGTCATCCATCCCTATACCATGGTGCCCGCGGTGGAGAAGAACATCCCGCTCTTGATCAAGAACAGCCTCAACCCCTCCGCGCCGGGCACCCGCATCGCGGCGGCCGAGGCCACGCGCCGCGACACCACGCGGCCGATCACCGGCATTGCCTCCATCGAAGGAATCTCCCTGGTGAACATCGAGGGCGGCGGCATGATGGGTATCCCCGGCTTCGCCGCCCGCACGTTCTCCGCGCTGGCCAAAGAGGGGATCAACATCATCATGATCTCCCAGGCATCCTCCGAGCACACCATCTGCCTCGTCTTCACCACCAGGGAAGGTGAGCGGGCGCTTTCAGCGCTGAACCGCGAGCTGGCCTTCGAGCTGGAGACGCGCCGCATCGAGCGTTTCGAGCTCCTGCGCAACCTCCTGGTGGTGTCGGTCATCGGGGAGAACATGCACGGTACCCCTGGCATGGCGGGGAGGCTGTTCAGCGCGCTGGGCAAGGCGGGGGTGAACATCCTGGTCATTGCCCAGGGGTCTTCAGAGCGCAACATCTCCTTCGTGATAGAAGATAAAAACCACGCCCTGGCGATGCGGACGATCCACGCCGAGTTCCTCGCGGGACACGCGGCGCGGGCCGGAGCGGAGAAGGCGGGCGCGGCCAGGGCGGACACGCAGCAGGCAAGCGCCCCGCGCAAGGCCCGCTGATGGCGGACCCTACACGCATAGAAGTCTTCGCCCCTGCCACCGTCGCCAATGTCGCCTCGGGCTTCGACGTGCTTGGCTTCGCCCTGGAAAGGCCCGGGGATGCCGTCAGCATTTCGCGCGTGCCGGGCAAGGCCGTCACGGTCACCTCGATTGCAGGTGACGGCGGCAAGCTTCCCCGGGACCCGAAGAAGAACACTGCCGCGGTGGCGGTGGGCGGCTTCATGGCAAAGATCGGTTTCCCCTTCGGCGTGGAAATCGCGCTGGAGAAGCGCATGCCGCTGAGCTCGGGGCTCGGCAGCTCCGCGGCAAGCGCGGTGGCCGCGGTTTTCGGCGCCAACCTGCTGGCGGGCAGTCCCCTCTCCACTCGCGAGCTCCTGCCGTTCACCATGGAGGCCGAGCGGGCGGCCTGCGGCTCGGCGCACGCTGACAACGTGGCCCCGTCCCTGCTGGGCGGTTTCGTTCTGATCAGGAGCTACGAGCCCCTGGATGTGGTACAGCTGCCCGTGCCCGCGAGGCTTTCCTGCGCCGTTGCCCACCCGCACGCGGAGCTGCGCACCGAGGACGCGAGGCGGATCCTCAAGAAGGAGATCCGGCTTGCCGATGCCATCAGGCAGTGGGGCAACCTCGCGGCCCTGGTGGCCGCGCTGTACAACGGCGACCTGCAGCTCCTGGGCAGGTCACTGCAGGACGTGGTGGCTGAGCCTGCACGGTCCCTGCTGATTCCCGGCTTCGCGGCGGTGAAGTCCGCCGCAATGGCGGCGGGGGCACTCGGATGCTCCATCTCGGGGTCCGGCCCTTCCGTGTTCGCACTGTGCGCGACACCCGAGATCTCGGCGCGCGCCGGAGATGCGATGGTTGCGGCATTCGCGAAGGCCGGGCTCTCCTGCGACCTCTACATTTCCGCGGTCAACACCAGGGGTCCCATGGTGCTCGAGCCGGGCTCGGTTCTCGGGGGGCCGCGGGGGTGAGATTCTCGAGCAAGGCCCACCCCGAGCGTGTCACTGACTTTCGTGAGGCCCTCTTTGTCGGGCTTGCACCCGACGGCGGGCTGTTCCACCCCGTGGAGAAGCCCGACCTGGGCGGCCTGTTCTCGCGCTTCGATGATACCGTCGGCTTTCCCCAGCTTGCCTCCGAGATGACCGCGGCCCTGCTCGGCCCCGAGGTCCCCCAGGAAAGCGCGCGGCGCATGGCGGCCCGGGCGTTCACCTTCTCCCCCGTGCTGCGCCGTCTCGATGAGAGCCTCCTGCTCCTGGAGCTCTTCCACGGTCCGACCTGCGCATTCAAGGACTTCGGCGCACAGTTCCTCGCGGCCGCCATGGAGGAGCTCATCGGCGCGGAGGATCGGCGCCTGCAGGTGCTCGTGGCCACCTCGGGTGACACGGGGAGCGCGGTGGCCCATGCGTTCCACGGCCGGCGGAACATCGACGTGGTGATCCTCTACCCCTTGGGCCGTGTGAGCGAGCTGCAGGAGAAGCAGCTCACCACGCTCGGCGGCAACGTGCATGCCCTGGAGGTGGGGGGCAGCTTCGACGACTGCCAGCGGCTGGTGAAGCAGGCATTCCAGGACGGAACGCTCCGCTCCCGGCTGCGCCTGACCTCCGCCAACTCCATCAACATCGGGCGGCTCCTGCCCCAGTGCATGTACTACGTTTTTGGCGCCACGCGCGCGGAGGCGCGGGAGAATGGCGGGCCCACCGTGTGCGTGCCCAGCGGCAACTTCGGCAACCTCACCGCCGGCGTCTACGCGTGGCGCTGGGGGCTCCCCGTGCGGGGCTTTATCGCGGCCACCAATGTCAACGATGTGGTACCCGAGTACCTTGCCAGCGGCCGCTACACCCCGCGGCCTTCCCTGCAGACGCTTTCCAATGCCATGGACGTGGGCAACCCGAGCAACTTCGAGCGGCTGCGGGAAATCTTCAGCGGTGACTGGAAGGGAATGGCCTCCCGCATCGAGGGCCGCTCGGTGAGTGACGCGCGGACCATGGAAACCATGCGGCAGATCCACGCCGAGCACGGAATCCTTGTCGATCCTCACACTGCCGTAGGGTACGCGGCGGCGCGCGACCATCGCGCGGCCGCACGCGACCGTTGGGGTGCAGCTGCAGAGCAGATCATCGTTCTCTCCACCGCGCACCCTGGCAAGTTTTCCCAGACAGTGATCGATGCCACAGGGGTCTCACCAGAGCTCCCCGAGCGTCTGGCGCGCTGCCTCGCGCTGCCCAAGCGTGCGCTGAGTATTGGCACGGATTTTGCGGACCTGTCGCAGTTCCTGCTGGATACCTTCGGTTAGTGCCTGGCCCGCGCCTTCTGGCGGCGCTTCTTCTCCACGATAAACGGATTTCCCCTGTCCCGCTGCCACGCCTTGTAGATCCTGCACGCCTCGTAGTAGCCCTCCTCCTCCGCATAGGATGAGGCGGCATCGGCGCGGTAGAGCTCCAGCAGCAGGGGGAAAAGGGGCGAGGCGAGGATTTTGTCGGTGCGAAACGATGGCAGGGTCTTCAGGGCCGGGGGCATCATATGGTAGCGAACGAGAAACTGCACGGAATCCACCAGTGACTCGGGAAAGCCCAGGCGGCGCAGGAAACGCACAGCAATGTGCGCCCCGATCTCCGCGTGCCCGTCGAAACGCTTCTCCCCAGCGCCCTCGGCGTCCGGCTTTCCGCTGTCGTGCAGCATGAGGGCCAGCGACAGGGTGAGATCGGGCCGTTTGCGATAGGTCAGCGTGGCCAGGGTATGTTCCCAAACGTTTCCCTCGGGGTGGAAGTCCTTGCCATGCGGGATGCCTGCCATGGCCTGCAGCTCGGGCCAGGCCTCGGCCACGAAGCCCGCCTCCGCCAGCAGGGTGAGGCCCTTCTCGGGGTGACGGGAGCCGAGTATCGATATGAGAAAATCCCGCTGGTAGTCAGGCGGAGGCAGGGCATCCCCCCGGGCCCAGCCCAGGGATGAGAAGTCAGCCGTGTAATGATAGCGGGACACAAGACGGGCCGCCTCGCAGAGTCGAAGCCACGACGGGGAAGGCTCAGCCGCGGGGGTGAGGGTGGCGGCGCGAAGGTCCGGGTACATGTCCAGCTTGTCGATGAAGGCGTTCCGCCCAGGGTCATAGAGGAGACGGAGCACGGTGAAGGGCGCCGTGGGGGGAACCGCGAGGGAATCCACGCAGCGGAAAACCAGGCGGTGCCCGTCGGCAGTCACCGCGGCGTCTTCCAGCGGGAGCCCGGGGTAGGTCAGGGTGTCGAATGTCTTGGCAAGGGAGACAAGGGAGGAATCGGTGGCCAGGTAGAGCGGCCCGCCATCACGCACCCCGAAATACCTGTCCAGGGAGGAGTAGCCGCAGAGCAGGAAGGGGATTTTTTCTTCCCTGAGCCGTTGCAGCGCATCAGTCATTTCAAAACCCCTCTCCCCGCTACCGGTGATATAGGGTACGCGAATCCGGGCGCTTCGTCCACTCGACAACTGGCGGAAAATTTCTTACTATCACAAACATTGACACTGCAAGGAGAGACAGAATATGACAGCGATTGTTTGTGATTCCTGCAAGAAAGCGGTCGCCGGAGCGCGCCGGGACGTGAACTATGTCAGCATCCTCGACAAGGACCTGTGCCTTGACTGCCATGACGAGCTGCGCGATGTCACAAAGCAGCAGATGATCGTTCGTCGCCCGTACGTGTTCAAGGATTACCAGGACATCCTCACGAAGAACCTCGTGAAGATGACCGGGAAGTAGTCGTCGTCGGCCTGGTGCGGGCCCCGGGAACCTAGCGGGGCCTGATTTCCTCGAACCCCGTGTAGGCGGCAAGGGATGCGGGCAGTCGAACGCTCCCGTCCGCCTTCTGGAAGTTCTCCAGCAGGGCGATCAGAGTACGGGAAACGGCCAGTGCCGTGCCGTTGAGGGTGTGCACGAACGGGTTCTTCCCGCCGCCCTCCTTGAACCTGATCCCCAGCCTGCGCGCCTGGTAGTCGGTGCAGTTGGAGGCGCTGGTGATCTCTCCATACTCGCCCTTCTCACCCCGTCCCGGCATCCACGCTTCGATATCGAACTTCCTGTAGGCGGGCCCGCCGAGGTCCCCCGTGCAGGTGTCCACGATCCGGTAGGGAATCTCCAGGCCCTGGAATATCTTCTCCTCGATGCCGATCAGCCGCTCCAGCATGGCCTCCGATCCCGAGGGGTGACAGTAGACGAACATCTCGACCTTTGTGAACTGGTGCACCCGGTACAGGCCCTTGGAGAACTGGCCCGCGGCGCCCGCTTCGCGGCGGAAGCAGTGCGAGACCCCTGCCAGGCAGAGGGGAAGCTGCTCGGCGGGCAGCACCTTGCCGGCGTTGTAGCCGCCCAGCGTGAACTCCGCCGTGGCGATCAGGCACAGGTCGGTGCCTTCGACGGTGTAGATGTTGCTCTCGGGCCCGCGCGGGTTAAACCCGTGGCCCGCGACGATCTCTTCCCGCGCCACGTCAGGGGTCATCATCGGGGTGAAGCCCTCGCGCACCAGGTTGTCCAGCGCGTAGCGGACCAGGGCGAGCTCCAGCATCACCGCCTGGTTTTTCAGGTAGTAGAACTTCTGCCCCGCCACGCGCGCGCCGGTCTCGAAATCGATGAGGTCCAGGGTCTGGCCAAGCTGCACGTGG